>CAXBWG010000182.1:0-3280 GCA_963979105.1 uncultured bacterium
TGAACAACATTTAATTTTTGTTTAGCTAAATACTGCCATAAACTTTGTTTAGATGTTTTTCCAAAAGGAATAATCATATCTTCTTTTGTTGCAAACCTAATAATTAAACGGTCATGACTGGAATTAATAAAACAACTCCTATCTGTTGATAAAAAATTCTTTGGATAGTTAGTTAACTGCCTACATGTAATGTTTAAATTTAAATTCTGCAACCTATTTTCTTTTGTTAATTTTTGAGCAGTCATTTTTGTTTCTAGCATTTCATCTGAATAGAAATACAGTATTTTATTATATTGAAGAACATGTATGTTTTTAGGAATCATTACCACTTTTCCAGGTGTATTTTTAATTAAAGCAATTGTTATTTTTTGAATATGCAATTTATTTAAATTTACATATCGATTTAAAACTTTTTTAAGATGACCTTGAGTATATTTAATTTCATAAAGTTTATATAGCAGTTGAGCTACCCATCTGTTTATATCTATCTCACTCTTTCCTGTAACATGCCTCATGTCACATTTATAATAATAATTAAACTCCTGAAGATATAACGTATAGTTTTTCTGAACATGATCTTGTTGAAACAAAAATTTAATAAACTCCGAATGAGTATCTTGTAAATGCGTTATTAACTTTGGAGATGTTGTGTTTAATAATGGTATTAATTTTGATCTTATCCAATTTCGTTTAAATTTAATATCTTGATTTGTACTATCAGAACTATACTTATACGCTCCTTTTTTACAGTAATCTACCTGCTGTTTTTTTATACTAAAAAACAAAGGCCTAACTACGGGGACTTTGCTTGTTATGTTTTTCAGCTGTAGTCCCACAGAAAAAAAAGATCCTTTTAAAACATTCATAATACACGTTTCAACAGCATCGTCTTTATGATGTGCTGTGAGAATATAGTCTGCATTAAAAAACTCCGCATAATGCTGTAATAACTCTTTCCTTAGTAAATGGCCTACTGTTTCTGATGATAATTTATACTTATTTACAACTTTTTGAATTGGGATCTTTTTTATTTTTAATTTTAATCCAAATTTTTTTGCATAAAAACGAATATAACTGCGCTCACTATTTAACTCGTTTTGTGGTCTTAATTGATGATCAAAATAAATTAATATTATATTTTTATAATTTAAATTACATAAACAATTTAAAAGACATACACTATCTGGTCCTCCAGAAAAAGATAATATCAATGTATCTTTCTTTTTAAATAATTTATGTTTATAAATTACTCGCTGAATGCGCTTTTCAAAACAGTTCATAAATTACAGCTATAGGAGTATATTAATTTTCAAAGTATGCGCTAACTTTAGATTCGACATTTGGCAATTTCGAAAACAACGCTATTAATTGATCTTTTGTAATAATTTTTTCAGGGTAAAAATTAGCACTTTTTGATATAAATTTAGATTGATATGCACGCTGTATATAGTCTTGTCCCCAATGATTTTTAGAAACGTCCCAATATGGCAACTTACTTTTATCATTTTCGGATTTCCCATACTTAAAATCGATATATTTCATTGTTGCTGCTAAAGCTTCAACTCGTTTCATGGGCTTATTTGGATAAAATTTATTATTATCAAAAATTGAAAAAATATCATTTTGCAATAAAAAGTATACAAAATCCTGGGATTCAAAGGTGTCATCTAAATCAACTATTTCAATTTTATTTTCAGTAACTATAAATTCGTTTTCAAAAAATGGCACCGCATATTTCACAAAATCTAGACGTGTTATTACTTCTTTTGGATTGAATGTCGGAGTTGCTTCTATAAAATTTAAAAAGCGAAGTTTTGATGCGTCTTCTTGAAACCAATGATTAGAAAGATCTTTAAAATTGCTTAAATAAAAAATAGTTAACTGCGTACTTTTTTGACGAATATTAACATTAAAATCATTTCGACCTTCTAATAAATTTAAATCTAAATTAAAATCGCCCTTGATATTGGGCTCAATTTTTTTAGAATTAAAATAAAAAGGCTGAGCTGGAATCATCGTTCCATTCACAGATACAGATTGATTATATACAATTTCAAAATTATCTAGAGAATCTAGTTTAAATTCTATTTGATTTTTAGCATCAATCTTTTCTTTTCTCAGATCCTTTTTTAAATCCTCATGAAACGCAATTAATATTTCTTTATGTTCAAATTCATTATCTACTTTCTCTAAATCAGAAATTAAATAATTTACAGAATCTAATCTATTTACGATACTAATAAATTGATGAATTGTTACATATGAATTTGGATATAAGTAATCTTCAGGAACTATTAACCCTGCATTTACACAGGCTTGTACAAATTTTGAGGCCCAATGCGTTTTTGAAAAATCTTTATATTGAATAAAATTTTCTGATGAATTTAGATTTAATTTCTGATATCTAGCTAAAGAAATCAACAATTCCAACATAGATACATTTTTTTCTGGGTAAAACTTTGAGTCGGGAAACAGCCCTAAATAACCCTCCTCTAAAGAATATTGCACTGGAGAATAAAACCAAGAATCTGAGGGGATATCAGTTATCAAGCTATTAGAATTAAAAATCATAGGTTGTTTATTAAGGGTATAAACAAAGTATGCAATATCTAAACGTGTAATAAAATCAGTTAATTTTCGACTCTGTATATCGTAAATTAATTCTAAATTATAAAAATAAGTAAATAATTTTTTATCTTTTACATTTTTACTTATAAATTTTGGTGTAAATAAATATTTTACTTTTTTTAATACGGTTAAGTATTGAAAGCTATTTGTACTAAATGAGATAAGAATATTATTGATACCATATTTAGTTAATTTATAATCATAAGCAAAATAACCATTTCTATCACACGATACCTTTTTTCCGTTAACAAACACATTTCCAGCTAACTTGTTATACCCCTTCAGTCTCAGTTTAGACGATACAGTTATAATATCAACATCTTGAATCTCTATATAAAAAACATCTTTAAACTTCTCTGGAATTTCCAATACAAAGTCTTTTTTAGTCAGAGAAAAGGGTTCTGTAACTATTGGGCTAGGAGGTTCTATAAAATCAAATTTTTCTTCAATGACATTATTAGCACCTTCATTTTTTGATGGTTGGTAATTAAATGATGCACTTATTGACCAATAAAAATTGAAAAATAAAAGAATTAATAAAACACAAATATTTCTTTTGATTATCATTTTCTTTCAAGGTGCCGAGAGGCGGAATCGAACCACCGACACAAGGATTTTCAGTCCTCTGCTCTACCGACTGAGCTATCTGGGC
>CAXBWG010000183.1:0-3277 GCA_963979105.1 uncultured bacterium
TATGGCGGGTGAAAATGAATATGATCCGTATAAAGATTAATTTATAATTTGAGCTATAATTAAAGAATGTATGTTAATCAGGTTTGTAGTTTAAATTTTTAAAACTGAAAAATGTAGTTGAAATTATTTGTTAGTACTTATTTAATTTTAAATTTATTTTGTTTTTTTACAGTGCGGTGTGATATGAATAAAGGGGGGGCTAGTTTTGTGTTAGAGTTTTCTTTAATATAGATTTCTTTTCTCTTATTGAAATTTTGATAAATTTAATTGGGTAAAGCCTATATATTTAGATATTAATTTAGGTGATTTATTTATTTCTTGTGATTAATTTTAAACTCTTTTAAACTTAGTAAATTATTATTGCTGGGTGCTTTTTAATAGTTTTGGAATTTTTTTATGGTTAAAACACAATTAAATCAGATTAATTTTAATCACATTTTAGCAGAGTTAGATAGTTCAGATATTATAGTTGCAATAAAATACTCAGATTTTAAACAGGAGTCGCACTATTTTTTTGATCGAGTTTTATCTGATGATGAACAATTACGTGCTTCTAAATATGTAGTTGATAAACCTCGGCATAATTTTATTATTACAAGAGGGTTATTACGATTATTGTTATCTAACAATTTAAATTGTAATCCGGAAACTATTTTATTTAAAAAAAATAATCATGGAAAACCATTTATTAAAAATAGTTCTGTTTTTTTTAATGTGTCTCATTCAGGTGATTATTGTGTCATTGCATTATCTAGGCGTTCTGAGATTGGTATAGATATTGAAGTTAATAATACAACTATAAATAAACTTGCAATTATAAAGCGTTTTTTTTCAATTCAAGAGCAAGATTGGATTTTTTCACAAGAAAAAGAGCGTTTAAGTGAGCTTTTTTATCGTACATGGACGGCAAAAGAAGCGGTTTGTAAGGCTATTGGAGTGGGCCTTTGGTCTGCAAATAATATGTTTTCAGTTATTGCATCTTCTAATAAGTTTTATGTAGATGTAAATACGAAATTAACTGAGTTTAATTGTAAGAAATATGCAGTAAGTAAGCTAGATTTGGCTGAAGAGTATTGGTGTAGTGTTTCAGTGCAGGAATCGTATTCGAATATTAAATTAATTTTTCTTTGATTATAATAATTGATGAACGTCTTCGAGTGATTTTTTATATTGTTTTTCAAGTTTGTCAAAACTAATAGATTCACAATTTGTTTCAAGGTATTTTAAATGGGATTGAATTGCTATTAATGAGTCTAAATTATTTTCTTTTTCAGCATGGTCAATTTGCTTTTTTATATAACTAATATGTTTGATTAGTGCCTTTTTGGCTTGGTTTGAATGGGGGTTTTTAGAGGTTGAACATTTAATGAGACAGTCTAAAATATTATTTTTTTGATCTAATGTTAGTTTGTTGTTTTGTAAACCAAAATCTCCATAAATAATTTGATTGTAAAACCGCTGACTAATTGTTTCATGTGTTAATGCCGGATAATTTGGTGATAGTTTGGGGATTTTGATATTAGTGTCATCAAATAAAAGCGTTATTACTTTACATATGTTTAAGACGATTTTAGCTGTAATTTGTTCTTTTGGTAATCTTAAAATATTGTATGTAGGGTTACTAGCTGTATCAAAATAAAATAATAAAAATAAAATTAAGATATATTTCGACTCAGAATTTGCAAATTCATTGAGTTCATCTAAGCATTGTTTTTTTTGATCGTCGTTTAATAGTTTTGAATATAGAAGTTGAAAATATTTGTTAAAACAAAATAACTGGTGTGTTTCTTTGTTTTGCCGAATTCCAAAGCTTTTGATCATGGTTGTGCATGTTAGAGCGTCTGCCTTGACTGTTTCATCGATACTGTATGTATATAAATGTAAACATAATTTAAAAATAGTTGTTGTGTAGGTATCTTCCATTTCTGGATGAATGCTATCTAGGCATTTTTCTAGTAATTCTTTTTGAAATGAAGGTGAATAAATTTGATTAAATCTGATACCATCTTGTAGTTTGGATAATTTTGTATAAACTTCAATTAAATTGTCTGACATTAAGGTACAGTATACCTGTTTTTTTATGATTTTTTAATTAGTGATTTAAGATTGTTTTATTGTTCTATTTTACTTACCATCAAAACTAACATGAGTTATTTTTATTTTTTCTTAATTTTATTATCAGGATTATTACATGCAATTTGGAATACATTATTAAAGTTTTCTGGAAAAAATACCACCGTGTTATGGCTTAGTACAACATTAGCGTGCATTGTAATTAGCCCATTTGTAATTCCGCATATTTTAAAGCAAGATATTATGTTGTTATTAAAATGGAGTTTTTTTTCTGGAGTTATTCATTGTTTTTATTATTTTTCATTAACGTATTCTTATAGTAAATATTCAATGTCTGTTATTTATCCTATTTCTCGAGGATGTGGAGTTTTGATTGCATCTAGTTGTGGGGTATTGTTTTTTAATGATGTTTTAACGCCTATGGGCATTGTTGGAATGTTAACTATTTTAATAGGGATTGGATTGTTTAGTGTTTTAAATTCTAAGTCGGGAGCTACTGTTATAGAGATGGTTTTTGGTATTGTTGTGGGCATATGTATTTCGGGGTATTTGTTATTTGATTTTGTTTCAATTAATTATGTAGAAAAAGTGAGTTTTGTTTTTTGTTTATATTTCATTATGAATGTGCTTATTTTACCGTATTTCCTTGTATTTAAACGAAAAGAACTGGTAGATGCAATTAAAACTAAAAAGGTGATTTCCCTTGTTATAGGAGTATGTGCGTTAGTATCATATATTCTTATTTTATATGTATTAGATGTCATTGAAATAGGGTATGTTGTGTCGTTACGAGAAACGTCTATAGTATTTGCTGCACTTTTAACTTGTTTTGTATTAAAAGAACGGTTTTCTTTATTAAAATGGGTTGCAATATGCTGCATTGCTAGTGGTGCCTTTGCTATAAAGTTGTCTTGATTTCTTGATTTCTTGATTTCTTGATTTTTTTATTATTTGATTATTTTTTCTTTATTTTTAAAAAAAGTGAAATTTATTTGAATAAAAATACGATAATATAGTAACTGTAAAATAATTTACTGTTTTTTGATTATAAAGGGAAGTGATTATGCTTTATAAAAAGTTAAGCGATAATAATATTTTATTTTTTATTAAAAATGAATTATCGATTGAGACCAAAGGGGACTGTTTACGGTTAAGTGAGGGTGTAGCAGCGTATGTTCAAAGTAGATATGAAAAATTAGATAAG
>CAXBWG010000184.1:0-3274 GCA_963979105.1 uncultured bacterium
ATAACGTCCACCATGAGTAAAAATTTCCCACTTAGAATGCACATCACATTGTACGTCTTTAATCGGATAGATTTTATCAGAAATTGACTCAACTTTTTTTGCATCTACAGCTACTACAATTGCTTGCGATCCAAATTCTTTACTAGCATCTTGGATAAGCGTTGGATTTTTAACAGCCGCTGTATTGATAGAGACTTTATCTGCACCTGCTTTTAAACATGCTTTAATAGTACTTATATCATTAATTCCGCCACCAACTGTGAATGGAATAAATAATTCTTTAGCACATTTATTAATAAGATCGAGTAACACATTTCGTTTATCAGAACTCGCTGTAATATCTAGAAAAACACATTCATCTGCCCCTTGTTTATCGTACATCTTTGCAAGTTCAACAGGGTCTCCGGCATCTTTTAACTCCACAAAGTTTGTTCCCTTTACCACACGGCCATCTTTTACATCTAAACATGCTATAATTCGTTTAGCTAACATAAACTTATCGGATCCTTTCTACCTAATAAATAATCACTATAACTAATTATAGGCTTTCCTTCTAGTTGAATTTTGGTGGGTGATAATTTGGTATCGTTAAAAGCCGCATCAATTATTTTAATTCGTTTATCATTATGAATGATATAGGCCCCGGGCTTTGAAGAATACGCTTTAATTTGAGCTAAAATAGCCTTAGGGGATTTTGTGAGATCTAATAACAAGTCTTCTTTTTGAATTTTATGACAATAGCTAGCTAAGCTATGATTTTGTTCTTTAGCATCTACTTGCTTTGTTTTGTTGTAGTTAACTAAAAAATTACATAAAGACGTTGCAGATAACTTGGCTAATTTATTATGTACACAGTCAAATGTATCTTGAGGCGTTAATTGTAGCTCATCACGTGAAATAACAGGGCCTTCATCTAGATTTTCATTCATATGAATTAAGCAAATACCTGTTTTGGAATCTTGATTTAAAATTGCAGATTGAATAGGGGATGCTCCGCGATAATCTGGTAGTAGGCTTGCATGAGCGTTAACGCATAAAAAGTTATCTGTAATATGTTTTGGGATAATCATTGCATAAGCTACAACAACAATAATATCTGGATTAATCGTTTCAACAATGTTTGAAAACTCTTGTTTAGTAGCAGGACAAAATACATCAAGGTTATTATTAAGTGCAAATTGTTTTACCTCGGTTGGGATAATTTTTTTTCCACGAGCTCGAATTTTATCTGGTTGGCTCACAACGCTTAATTTAAAAATAAAAGGCAAACTGAGTAGCGCTTTAAGATTTACAGCTGCAAACTCAGGAGATCCACAATATAAAACAGATAAGCTCATAACTAGTAGTGTAATTGAATATTAGAAGAATAACTATTGATAAAAAAGAGTTTAAACTAATCAAATAAATTTTTGATTTAAAAACAGTTTAAGCTCTAATTTTTTAAAGATATTTTTTAGCGATTTTTAAATAAGGGCAGTAATTCCGATTGTGTATATTGCATTACCCTTTTTATTAACCCTTAGTATGATTATGCTTTGCAAAATAATAGGTTAACACATTTACTTTTTAAGAGGTTTTTAAGTACAAGCATCATGTAATAAACTGTCAATAAGGGATTTGTTGTCTATTATATATTTTGTTACTGAATCAACTGAGTGTTTTGTTAGTGCTTCAAAATTTATAGATAAGCTTTGATCGGTTACTAAAAAGTGATCAAGACAAATTTTTAGAACTATAGCAGATATAAAAGAAGGGAGCTGGTTGTTAATTAATTCCGGTTCCATCCATAGTAATAAATTTAATTTGTGAGCACTTTCAAAAAAAGATATAAGCTCTTTTTTATATGAATGAGATGATTGATTTATAATAGCAGTTTTTTGATAATTTAAAAAATGAGACGGTAAAATATCGCTTAAAGACCAATTGATTTTTTTTAAAATCGAAAGTTCAGAATTACATAATTCGGAACTTGAGAGTGTGTTTTTAATGATTTTTTGTAGTGTTATTAAAGGAGGGGTATCCTCTACAGATTCAAACATCTTCGCAGAAATTGTAATACAAGATATTGATAATATTTCCAATTGATCTCTTGAAGATGACGCATCAGGAAATACTTGATCTAAAATATGTAAGGCATAATTTGTTGTAATAGCATCAAGTTCAAAGTAGTTACAAACATCAATAGTCCAAGTTGAAAGAGCTTTTCGATATTTTAACAACTTTTCATTATTGAATATATTTAGTTCTTTCTCTATTTTAAATAAATTATCGTACATGGCATTAAAGCCTTTAAATTTATGCGGATAAAAATCAATTTGTAATCGACTTTTTTGTTCTACTATTAAAGAATGACCCGTATCTTTTGAATCAGAAGACGGTTTCTGTGACTTAAGATGCAAAGAAGAGGACTCTTGAATTTTAGTAACATTTGTTTTTTTTGTTTTTTCTATTACAGGATGGATTTTATTATTTTCTGAAGACAATTTACAGGGGGTATCAATATTAGTTTGAGGTTCAATGGAAGTTGCTTTTAGACTGTTAGTAACTTCTGTTACTGAAATAAGTTTAGCTTTTCTTTTTAAAGAAGGTTTTTTCCCTCCAGGTGCGCGTGAATATGATAAATGAATTGATGCCATATAAATTCTCTTTTAAATTTTTTAAATAATAATAAAAGAATATTTACATAAAAATAAATAATAATAAAGAAAAAATAGAAAATAAGTTTGTAAATTATGCTGGCTAGAGCTAAAGCACTAAACACGAACAATGCAGTTGAACATATGAAATTGCATCATACATAACCTATTTAAGACCAATTTAATATGAAAAATGCGTTTTCATAAATAGGGTATTCCTTAAGAATGTTTTATATTAAATTGAACTCACTTATGACCAAAATAACGCGCTATCATCAATTTAAAAATATTATTCGGGTTAAAGAAATTTATTTAATAGCAACAAGGGGTGGTCTTGCTCAATAAACAATTGCGTAGTTAATAACCTCTCATATAATCCTCATGATAAAATAATCTATAAATACGAGAAAATAAGTGCTCAACTCTGGTGCTTTTTAACTATAATACTCTGACACATTTAGACACAATCTGGTATGATTTCTTATTATGAATGAACAATCATTATTTGCGCTTCAATCAGATGAACCTACAACTAACGCCCCCCTTAAGAATTCGCCGTTAGCGTATAGGCTCGCGCCTAAACATGTTTCTGATTTCTTAGGACAAGCTGAATTAATGGATAACGGACAAGTTATTCA
>CAXBWG010000185.1:0-3188 GCA_963979105.1 uncultured bacterium
AGGTTCTCCAACAAAGTATTTATCTTCTGGGCTTCCATGTTGTTTTGGCTTTGCTCTACCCATGCAAAGTTTATGGCTACCTACGCTTGCGTTATGTTGCTTGGCCCTCAAATATTGAGTAATAATACCTAGTTTTGTTGCACCTTCTGCAACACCAAAAAAACAATCTGGTTTTAACTTATGTTTTAGGCAAAATTCAATAACAAATAGGGCACATGATTCTAGCAATACAACGTCATTGCTAACATGGCGCCAATTAATATACATATGAGATTTTTTTCCTGATTTTAACGTGATTGGATCATCAAAAAACCCGATTACGTTATGATTTATTATAAAGTCGTTAAATGCTTGGTTATTAAACATGATGTTAATTATAAATTATTCGTGATGTTTTTTATAGCGTTAGGAACTTTTACTTTCATATCAGTTTTAAATTCAGCACAATATAAAATAGATCTAGAGCAATTTATTAATGCTAGATCGTTATTGTTTTTACCATTTTTAACGGCATCTGTATAAGAGCCACCCTGAGATCCAACACCAGGAATTAAAAATAATAAATTAGGATCAATAGCTCTAACTTGTGCAAGCTTATTTTCGGTAGCCCCCACAACAACACCAATATTTTGGTAAGTGTTATTCCACTTCGAAAGTGTATTTATAACAAAATCAGATAGTGTTTGGTTGTTTTTCATAGTTTGTTCTTCAAAATCTACAGATCCAGGATTAGATGTAAGGCCTAATACGAAATGATATTTATCTTTGTAGTTAAAAAAAGGGTCTAGGCTATCTAGTCCCATGTAAGGGTGTAATGTGGTAGCATCTGCATTAAAATAATCAAAAATGAATTTTGCTTGCATGGCAGATGTATTTCCAATATCTCCTCGTTTGGCATCTAGAATTACCGGAATACGTTTATTAATATGATCTATTACGTTTTTTAATACGTTAAGGCCGTCTATACCGTAGGCTTCAAAAAATGAAATATTTGGTTTATAGGCAATACAGTGTTCATAAGTTAAATCTACAATATCACATAAAAATGCTTCTATTCCTGCTGTAGAGTGTTTGTAGCCAGTGGGTAGTTTTGTAATATCTGGGTCTAGGCCTACACATAGGTGGGTATTGTTTTGAGTGGCTAATGATTTCCATTTTTTTATTAGTGGATGGGTTGATGCGTTCATTAGGATTATGCTATGAATAATATAGGCTTATGTCAAGTTAGTTGCTTAATAATGTGATTTGCTGCTTTTTTACCTGAATATAGTGCTCCGTTTACTGAACCTTGAATTGTCCAGTCACCACAAAAATAAATATTTTCATTATTAAATGAATTGTTAAGTTGATTATAGGATATCTTTTGGCTAATTAGTGCATGTTTAATATTAAACTCTACAACTTCTTCCCAACTATCGACACTATTTCCAAGTAATGATTTAGCATGATTTAAGATTTCTACTGTTGTTATAGGTTTATTTTTTGTTGGAATAGAGGTAAGTGAATATAAATAAGTTCCTTTAGGGCTGGATTTCTTATTAAGGGCGGTTACGCTATGAAAATTATTTATTGGGCCAGAGTTTACTAAATGTAACCATTTAGATTTTATTGTAGGTTCTGTTGAACTAAAATATACATTTTTTACTTGGTTATGATCTAGCTTTGGAATATTAAATAAATTGGATGCACTATGATTATCAAGGGCGCAACAGATATAATCTGCTTTAAAAGTGTCTTGAGTTGTGGTGATGATTGAGTTTTTTATTGACTCTATTTTTGTATTTAAATGAATCTTGTTTTTGGAAATATAACTAGCAATAAGCTGAGGTAGGGCACAAATACCTTTTTTTGGAATAATTGCATTACCTGTAACAAATAGTTTTAAATAATAATTACATAACCGTGAGGATGTATCTAAATTTGGTTCAAGAAAAATACCTTTAAAAAATGGATTTAAAAAATGAGTGATGAATTTTGGTGATAGATTTAACGATTTAAATAATTGAGCAGTACTTATATTTAGTTCTGAAAATATATTTTTTTGAGATCGAGATAATAATTTAAGTATATGTTTGGCTAGTTTTATATAATCTGTAATAGCTGTGGCTGGGTTTAATAGGCTATTTGTTAAATTTAAGGGATGTTTTATAGGATTTGCTAGTGTATGAAATGTGTTATTAACATAGCATTTAGCACCACTTGGAAAATAGCAGTTATCAAGTTTATTTAATGGAAATTGGTTTAATTGAGTATAAGCAGATAAAAGGATTTGAAAACCGACATCACATAAAAATTTATCTATTTTTATTGTTTGTTGTCTACCTCCTACATAATTTTCTTGTTCGATGATTACATAGTCTATATTGTGTTTTTCTAAATGGTAGGCGGTAGCTAACCCAGCAAGACCTGCACCTAATATTGCAACACGATGATGAGACATAATAAAAAAAATTTATACCATTTTATATGAATTGGGTAATGCTAATTATGTTTAAGGTGTTTTGTTAGGATTTAGTTCATTTCTTAAAATTTGTTCATAGACTTCAAGTTCTGCAACTTGATCTGCCGTTTCAACTGACTTAGCTCCATATGTAAAGCGAACTGTGTCTATTGCTTCTTTTACTAAGGGGGTTGCACTTGGAGGATCTCCATGAAAATAGTGTGAAGGCATTTCTAACTTGGTTTTTGTTTGATTTTCAGAAAAATAGTCAGGGTTTTTCTTGCTTTTATTTATTATTAAACTTCTTAACACTAAGGATGCTAACATCGTTCCTGTTCTTCCAAGTCCTTCTCCACAGTGTATAATAACATTTTTTTCTTCATCATTAGCTTGATCTATAATTCCTGCAACTTCTTGCATTTGCACTGTCGTTGGAGGTGTAAAATCTTCAACTTCAAAATTGTAATAACTGCTTTTTGTATCACTTGTCCATTCTTCTTTAATTAATTCTTTATATCTATGATCTAAAGAAATCATAACATCAATATTGCAATCTTTTTTTAAAGTTGTTAGTATTTCGTCTAGTTTATTACCTGTATTATAAACTTTGGGATGTGCCATTCCAGAGACACTGATTTTTAATCCAGGGATTTTTATTTTGTTGTAATTATACGGTTTTTTTATATCTTTATCTTCTTCAGTAACTTTCTCAGTCTTATTAACTGTTACTTCATTATTCCCATTTACT
>CAXBWG010000186.1:0-3113 GCA_963979105.1 uncultured bacterium
AGTTTTTAATAAATTAAATATTAATATAAATAAATTAATTGAATTATCTAAACAGTCTCAAAATGATCCAACTATTGCAGAAGAAATTAATATTGCAGCATTAGAGGGCATGATTGCGACCGATACAGCTACGGGGCAAGATACCCGTGGTAATATTGCTGCTTTTGATTTTGCAAGCAGAGAAACACCGCTTTATGGCCATGGATTAGTAACAGAATCACGATATAATTATAAAACAACAACGGTTAACCCTTTTTTACTTTTTAAAGATGATGGAAAGAATATTCTATTACAATCAGGGTTTCCAATGGCATCGGCACGAACCGCTGTTGGACGTACAGTCAATAACTTAGATTGTGCTAAAGACGCTCGTGAGATAATGGGTATTCCTATCGAAGGTGATACCACTGGTAAAGTGAATCAATTAGATGAACGCGCCTGCCGTTTGGCTGTTGTAAGTGCATTAAACTGGTATATTACTGAAGTGGTGAAAAAATCATAGCATTAAGTATTTTTAGCTAAAGTTAGGGTATAAACACACCATTAAAAGGCATGTTTCCGATTAGAATAAGAGGTGTAAAATTGGGGCACAGGAATTATAAAATACATGCTGCACTACTTCTTAATTTACAAAATTTTAGATGAATTCGATGCGGTAGATATCATCCCCAGATTTGAGAGCCGTGTAGAAAAAAGGGGCATGTGGATTATTCGAGGTTTAGGTTTTTAACTTCATATTTATATTGAACGAATCCAAAATCATAAGAAGTGGTATTGATATGATGAAGATGAATATCTTTTTCTGTTGGGCCAAACAAAGGATTGCCTTTTCCAAGGAGAATGGGAATTACTGTAATTACTATATTTTTAATTTGTCCTGCATTCAAAAATCTTTGAATGGTGATTCCACCATCAATGTATAGTTGCTTTGCTCCATTGCTAGCAAGTCGTTTACATAGTTTTTCTGGATGTTCTGAAGAGCATGAAACGTTTAATTTTTGTATGTGTTTTGGAATATCGACATGATTTCTACTCATAACAACCACTTGTTTACCCTTATATGGCCACTCTGGAAATTTTAATACAACTTCATATGAGTTCCTGCCCATAACTAGTGTGTCTACCGTATCCATGAAAGCCTTATAACCGAAATCTTCTCCTTTAGGGACGCATTTATTTGCCTCCATTAGCCAATCTATATCTCCATTTCCTCTCGATATAAATCCGTCAAGGCTAGTAGCAATAAATACTGTTGATTTAATTTGTGTCATGTTAAATACCTTTCTTAATTTCATTTTTTCTTCCAAAATCAGCATGAATCTCTCCCCAGTTATTTGTATCCCATTTATGAATGGGGTTTTGATATGTATTTTTGTTAAGCCATAAAGTGGCTCTATTAACTAGATTCCAGATAGGTTCAGTATTTATATTTTTTTCTAATTTTGATTTAACTTTTCTGTTTTTTACCCATGTAATTGCTGTATAGGAATCAGAATAAATAAGTGTGTCTTGATTACGTTTTTTACATAAAGCTAGAGCATGCACAATCGCTAAATATTCGCCTAAATTGTTAGTCCCATGTGGGATAAGAGCACTTTGAAAGATGATTTTTTTCGTGTTTGTAATAACACCTTTGTATTCGGTAGGACCAGGGTTGCCAGAACAAGCAGCGTCAACACAAATGCTATCCGGTTTAAGTGTTGTTTCATCACTAACTAAAAAGGCATCTTTAGCTTCTAATAAAGATGCGAAAGCTTTATAATTGGGGCCTATAAAACCAAAAATATTAGCACGAGTTTCGTCCCAAGAATTATATATTCCGGGCTTAACACCTTTCCAGACAACATAATATTTTTGTTTAGCCATATTTGAAAATTATAAGTAGTATAGCAAAAATAAAAATTCGTACCTAGATTTAATAAGATAGAACCTCACAAAAATAAATGACATTAATATAAGAAATAATATTTGAAAAATTTTGAAAAAATTTATTCAACAGTAACACTTTTAGCTAAATTACGTGGTTGATCTACATCGAAATTTAATGTTGTTGCAATGTAATATGCCAAAAGTTGCATTGGGATTGCTGTTAAAAGAGGGGAGAGTTCTTCTGATGTTTTAGGGATATAAATAATATCTTCAGAAAATTTTGAAACTTCACTATTTCCTTCGGTGGCAATAATGATTATTTTTCCTTTGCGTGATTTAACTTCTTCAATGTTAGAAATCATTTTCGAATAAGTGGGTGAGTTTGTTGCAATGCACACTATAGGAAGTTTTGAATCTATTAATGCAATAGGGCCATGTTTTAGTTCACCTGCTGCATAACCAGTTGCGTGAATATATGATATTTCTTTTAGTTTTAGCGCGCCTTCTAGCGCACTTGGGTAATTAACACCTCTACCAATAAATAAAAACTGATCACTTAAACAATATTTATCTGCAATAGCTTTAATATGGTTTTTCTGTTCTAAAATTTTTTCAATATAGTCTGGAATACATTTAAGATCTTGCAATTGAGTGAATGCCATTTTTGGTGATATTTCATTTTTTATAAGTGCTAAGTTTATAGAAAATAAATAAAATGTAGTAAGTTGTGATAAATAATTTTTTGTAGATGCAACACCTACTTCCTGACCAGAATAACTATACACAACCCCATCGGACTCTCTGTCTATAGAACTGTTTTTTACATTTACAAAAGATATTACTGGTAAGTAATTTGCTTTTGCCTGGCGTAGGCCTGCTAATGTATCTGCTGTTTCTCCAGATTGAGAAATTGCTAGTACAATGTTATTTGTTTGAGAAATCATTCGTCTGTATCTAAACTCAGATGAAATATCAACTTCTGTTAAAACTTTTGAAAAGTTTTCTAATATATATTTTCCATATAATCCTGCATGCCAAGAAGTACCACAAGCCTGAATAATAAAACGTGTAACATTTTCTAAATCTACTTTAGCTAATCCTTTAAATTCAATTGAGTTTTCATTTGTTACATATTTAGAAATTATTTTTCGAATAATGGCAGGGTGTTCGTGAATCTCTTTTAACATAAAGCTATCATAACCATCTTTTTCACTTTTTTCGGGATTCCAATTAATTTGGTTTAT
>CAXBWG010000187.1:0-3108 GCA_963979105.1 uncultured bacterium
CACAAGAAAATAATATAGATATAAACAGACTTCTAACAGATATAAATCAAAATTTAATACAATTAGAAAAACTAGGTATTAAATGCGCCAAAAGAGGTGGCGGGGTTGATGACCCTGAACAAAAAGACGCTATCGATTTAGCTAAAAAAATTGGTGTTAATTTAGTAAAAAATACGCATTACAAATCTGCATTTAATATACTTGAACCACTATGCAATATTGCTATGGGGCCATTTAAATCAGACTGTGCTATTGCTATCTCGAAAGCTCTAGTTGATTATAATCAGCATAAATATGCAGAAAAAGCAGCACTCTTAATTGCATTAATAAAAGATAAAATAATTATAAACACAGCCTATGAAATTACAACATACTTAATTAAAAAAAATCACATTAGCAGCGCTCAAAACGTCTATAATAAACTCAAAAAAAACAAAGATGAACACACATTAGATGTGTTAAAACAACTTGATTTTTTATTTAATAATCGCCCCCCTAAAAAGTCAGTATTTGCAGATACTCTTAATAAAAACACCAAAAACATTATCAAGTCTACTTCTAAACAGTCTAACCAAAATTTGCTAAAAGAAATCCATATTGATCAGTTAACAACTAAACACTTATCAACATCAAATCTATCCTCTCAATTACCAACATCAACTCAATTAAATTCAACTAAAATAAGTAAATCTACTGAACTAGCAGCCGCATTTCAAGAATCGTTTGGAAGTCTAATAAAAACACATCAAGATAGTGTTTTCTGGAGTAACAAAAAAATGGACTCATCTTCTGTAGAACCATTTAATTTAACCTTAACTCATAACGAACTTACCTATATTGCAGGGGGCGAATATAATAAAGTAACGATTTGCTTTAACTTAAAAACAGGAGAATGCACTCGAAATAAAGCAGGTTTAACTAAAGAAGATATAGAAAAATACACGTTAATTTTTTTCAAAATTATTGATAATGAAAGTGTTTATAAAAATACGTTTGTTGTAGAAAAATAATAGCTATAAGCTAGTTATACTTTTTTTTACTTACAAAACTCGCACTACTTCCTGAGTAATTTTTTATTTAATTGTAATAAAAATTTTATATTAATTTAATCTTAGTTTTGTAATATCACATTAAACATGTTGTTATATAAAATAATTTCAATGCGAAAAATTTCTTCTTTGAAAGATGATTTAGATTTCTTACCTATTCCTCTACAAAAAACAAAAACGTATTTTCATTCACAATTTAAACGCAAATTTTCTTATGCTTATTTTGATTTATTATGCAGTAAAGCTAATATATTAAATCAGAAAATAACCGACAGCTCAGATGAAGAACATTTACCAAGCTGCTGTAATGGCCTTATGGAAACGATAGATCATAATAACCGGGTTGAATCGGGCCAAATAGGAATTATTTTTATACATTATGATTCGCATCAAAAAACTAGGTTTGATCATTTAAATATTCGTAATATTTTTGCATCGAACCATATCTTTCATATTGATTTTGGACTAGATATTTTAGAAAAATACTGGCTTAAAAGTACTCAGCCCATCTTATTTGTTTTTTCATATCCAAATTCTTTAGAGCCAAAAAAAACACCCTATAAAATAAATTTATCTGGTATTTTACTTAATGATTATTTTCAAAAAAACAACATTACCAAAGACTATATCAATAAACTTCGTGAGAAAAATATTAATCACCTTTCAATTCAATTATCAGCAAATGATACATCCAACCAACTAAATGTAGGGTTTTTAAATGCAGTAAAGATTTATAAAAATACCCAGCTTTTAAAGTTAAACACATATTTTTCACAACAAAAAATTCACGATGAAAATCAACAAATTGGTAGGTTTGGGGAACAATTTGTAAAGTATCGTTGCTTTGAATATGGGTATATGGTGAAACCTAAAACGTATGATTTCGGTATTGATTTTATGTTTTATTCATTTAATGAAAATCGAGTTTTAGAAGAACATATTGCTCATTTTCAAATAAAATCACAACGAAAATCCGATATCAAAAATGGGTTTGTTCATAAATCTATTAAATCTAAAGACATTCAAACATGGATTAATTATTTAGGGCCTGTGTTTTTAATCGTTGTTGATGTGTCTACATCGTCTATGTATTGGACATTTATAAAAACCTCGATGGCACAAACCAATGCTAATACAACTGTAAAAATTCCGGTTACTAATGTACTAAATGAAACAGGTCTTGCAACAATTACATCGCTAAAAAATCAATTTAGCTAACAGTCTCTTTTCACATTGTAACTATTTTTTGATATACTAATGTTTAGTTATGGGAATTGAACTCATTGTAAAAATTATTCTTAGTTTATTATTAATTCCAATTACTAGCTTACATGTGTATTGGTTATGTGGTGGAGAAATTGCTTTAGATGGTGCACTTCCAAATGATTTAACTAAACTCAAAACAAAATTTTCGCCTGTTAGTTTGATTATTGGTAATAGTTTATTACTTTCACCTGTTATAGCTGTCTTAATTTATTTGATTTTAAGTTTTTATGTAAATTTAGGTCCGCTAGATAAATTTCAACAATCTCTTTACTTATTTTTTTCTATCGTATTTATTGTCCGTGGTTTATTTGGATGGCTTATTAATAAATTCACTACAAAAGACGTATTTAAAAAACGTAATATTCGTATTTATTCTCCAGTATCATTTTGTGTAGGCGTGTTACTTTTTATTTTGTATGGGTTTTCTTAACATTTTTTTTTATGAATTTAATTTTTGATACTATGATTAAATTGGTAAAAATGGTTAGGATTTTTAATATCCTCTAAATTGTCTTTCACTAAGCCTCTGAAAATTACGTGTATTTCCTTGAGCCTTTTTAACAGCTTGACCTGATCTTCTTATTATTTTAATTGAGTTAAGTTTATTAGTTAATCGTTGTTTAATTAAGTGTAGCTGTCTTAAAATTTGTTGGCGTTTTTGTGGTGTAATCTCTTTACTTATTTGGGCCTTTATTGATTCATATTGTTCTTCAATTTTCGTAATATCTACTCCTGAATCTTTAATTTGTTTAATTTGATCAATTAAGTTTTGAATTGGGGTTCTTTTTTCACT
>CAXBWG010000188.1:0-3104 GCA_963979105.1 uncultured bacterium
GATCTCAACAAATAAAGACTTAGTTAAACTCATACGTATGAATTCTAACATACCTATTCGACAAGTAAATAAAATAAATATATTAAAAATTTATTCAAAATCACTATTTTGCATTTAAAAATATTAAAATTGAGTCATAATAACAATATGTATTTGAGGTATTTAATTATAGCTTTATTTATAAGCTGTCTCACCCCGCATCAATTATTATTAAGCCAAAAAAACACATCTTCACCCATTAAAGACTTAATAACTATTAACCAAAATCATCTAAGCTATTTAACAAAAAAAAATTCAAACAAGACCTTAATTAGTAAACAATCTCAAAAAAAACATTACCAACGTTTTCTTAAAAAATATTTTTCTCCTTGGAATATATCCAAAAAAAACCAAAAAAAACCCCCTACTTTATTTTTACAAAACCTACACAAAAACCCATATTTTAAAGAAAACAAACAAAAAATTACACATCACCAAATTAAAGCAATAACAAATAATATTAATTCAAATGAATACCCTAATTATCAAAAAAAAGCGATTACAATAGTAAATACAAATATTAGAAAACTGCCAACTAACAAACCTCTGTTTGAAAAATTTTCAGATAATTCAAACGGATTTCCATTCGACATCTTACAAAACACAGCACTCCCTGCAAATACGCCTATATATATAAAACACATTACAAAAGATAACGCCTGGGTATATATTCAAACAGCATTAGCCTCTGGATGGGTTTCGATCCAAGATATTGCCTATACCAATAAAAAATTCATTAAAAAATTCACATCATATACATCCCATATTTGTATTACAACCGATAACATAAGTTTATTTTCTACAGATCATACTTATTTATACAAAACATATATAGGAATGACATATCCTTTAATATCTAAAACTAAACGAAATTACAAAATTTTAATAGCAAGAGTTGGAAAGAAAAGAAAAGCCTATTTAGATGTTGCACGTATATCTAAATTAAATGCAGCTAAAGCCCCTTTAATAATGACAACCAAAAACATAGCAACTCTAAGTAATAAACTAATCAACCAACCCTATGGTTGGGGAGGCCTATTTAACAATAGAGATTGCTCATCTATGATTCGAGATTTATTTAGCCCATTTGGAATTTGGTTACCCAGAAATTCGAAAAGCCAAGCAAAAAGCTTAGGAAACTATACCAAAATTGCACATTTATCTGATTTTAAAAAAGAAAAATATATTTTAAATAATGCAATAGCTTACAAAACACTACTATGGCTACCAGGCCATATCATGCTTTATATAGGTAAAAAAAATAATAAAGCGCTTGTATTTCATAATATATGGGGACTAAGATCTATTGATGAAATGAAACGAATAATTATAGGAAAAGCAGTAATTACCACACTTAAACCAGGATCTGAAATAAATCATATCGATAAATCATTTAATTTTTTAAATCAAATTCAAACCATTAGTATTATTAAATAAATATAAATTTACACTTTTGATAATTTAATAAGTTTTTGATATGATTCTCTGCCATGAATATAAAAATTAAAATTAATACCCTGCTTTCAAAGTATACTTATTCACAAAATAAAGTTTTAGCAGGATGCACGCAAACAAACTCAAAAACAATTAAATTAGCAGGGAAATTTTCTACACAATTTGAAAATATAGAATTTAATATAATAAAAAAGACTAGTAATAATAGTGAAGAAAGAGAACATTATGAAATTATAAGTGTCATAACAACACCCCCTCTTTCACATGTGGCAAAACAAATGTTTAATTCAAGTACTATTTTTAAGAATTTCTTAAATTGCCAAGAACATGGCAAAACAAACCTAAAAAAAGCATTAGATTTGGGGCTGTCTCAAGCCTATTTAAATTCTATTATCTTTTACTCAAAATAAATCTTTTTAACCACCTTATAAATTTTAAATTAAACTATATTAAATTAAGTTCTATTCCAAAAATGGTAATGTCTGTACCATATACACAAGCCATTTCGATGCAAGGTATCGTTTTAAACTTCTTGAATTTTCAACTGATAAGCTATTATCAACAACTATAATTTCTGCAAAGTCACCTGTACTATATAGTTGTTTATTACCAAGTTGGTTTTGACTTGCACCAATAAGAAAAAGATTATCTGATCCTTCAAAAACAGGAACAGGTAATAACCTCGTTTGAACAAACCCACCATTCACACTAAAGTTAATGTTTGTTGGGCTTATATCTAAATAAATTAACTCATTACCTTCTATTCTCTGATAATAGCTTGTTAATAATACAACATCTAGCCCATTCATTATTTTTGCATACCATCTGCCAAAACTATCTATACCTATTTCAATCCCTTTATTAGACACAATTGTACTTAATAATACTTGATTAGGCTTATAGTCGAGATTAGCAACAATAGCTAAAGATAACGATGTAGCATCTTTTAAATCCCCCGGTGAAATCGTTTCTAAATAATTATCTCCATCTAAATAAAAGTAAGATAAACTATCGTAACGAATATTTTGATCAAACACCTTTTTACTTTCTAAAATCACACCTGTATCATATTTATTTTGCATATATGTTTTAGTATTATCTTGTGAAATAAATCCTTTATCTAAACTACTAAACCAATAAGCATTCGTACTTACACTAACAGGCATATCGACAATAGAAATAACACCATTTGTATATAAACTTGTTAAATCCCACGCATATTGCGTGTTTAAAGTTGGAAAATAACACGTATCAAATGTTCCTGAAAAACTAGCCATATCAAACATATCAAATGACATTGTAGAATCAAAGTCAAAAGATAAACTTTCATCCCACTTAATTAAACTAAGTTCTCCTCCAGGACTAAACACACCACTAATATCACATTTATCATACACCAAAATATTATCTGTTATTTTTCCTATCTCCATTTCTAAAGTACCCGAATTTAAGTTTAAATCACCTATTATAGTTAAGGTTCCTGGAGACTGACCCGGCGCAATTACAGCACCGTTATTTTCTACCGAAGTATTAATTTCTTGAATTATTAAACGACCAGCTTCTAAATTAATAGTGGATTGACCTAGGCCTTTTTGAATCGTTTTAACCTT
>CAXBWG010000189.1:0-3086 GCA_963979105.1 uncultured bacterium
ATAATAAAATACAAGGACACTAATATGGCAGATAAGCATACATTTGATATTTCATCAAAAATAGATTTACAAGAATTAGATAATGCACTAAACCAAGCATTGCGAGAAATTAAAAACAGATACGATTTAAAAAAATCTAACAGTAAAATTGAGTTTAACTCTAAAGAAAATAAACTCGAATTCGAATCTGAAAGCGACTACAAGCTAGACGCTATTAAAGATATTTTTCATACTCACTTACTAAAGCGTGGCATTTCTATTAAAGCACTTAACTATGAAACCATTGAAAAAGCATCTGGTGAACGTGTACGCCAAAAAGCAGGCCTGCAACAGGGAATCCCGCAAGAAAAATCAAAAGAAATTATTAAATTTATTAAACAAATCAACACCAAAGTACAATCACAAATTATGGGCGATCATATTCGTGTAACATCAAAAAAAATAGATGATCTACAAGATATTATTAAGCAACTAAAATCCAAAGATTTTGATTGTGCTATGGGATTTATAAATTTTAAATAAATTCTCATTCACTTTTTAATTTAAGGTTCCGTTATATAAAATTTGTTTAAATAATTTAATTATAAAATATCTATATCTTTAATTTTTTATTTTATTCATCGACCTTTGCTTTTAATCTAATGTTTTAATCAAAATCTTTCATTAGGATTACTCTATGTGAACACTTGATTTTATGTTTAATTAGATTTATTTTATATAAAAATATATAAAAAAAAAGATAAAATGAATAAAAAAACACTTTCAATGCCAGCACTCCCCTCTTACGACAGTCTTAAAGAAGAGAATTTTACGCTTCCTATAAAAAAAGCAGACAGCCCGCCGCAAAGAGAATCTCCAGATAGTGAAATCACAGATAAAGAAATTTATTTATTAGAAGATTTAAACGAAGATCTTTCAAGAAAAATTGAACTAAATAAAAGTGTATTACTAGAAATACAAGACAAAAAAAACCAAACTACAGCTTTAACAACTATTAATACCAAATTGCCTATTCAGAGTTATGCAGAAGCAAAAGAATTTTTAGGATTAATAGAAAAGCATATATTATGCTTAACTAAAACAACTATACATACTTACGCTGTTAAACAGAAAAGGCAATCAAGTATACTCAGTGCTAATTTTTCAGAACCTATAACCATACATAAATCAAAGCAATCAAAACGGGTACCTATGCTTGATTTTTCAAACATATTTGAGTTACCTATCCCAGATTTCGAAGAAGAATCACAATACGATTCAAGTATAAATTCTTCTGAATCACGCACATCATTAAGTTCACTGTTAGATTCAAGCTCTGATACAGATTTAAGCGACGAGTTTGATGAGACTCAATTATTATTAGATCCAAAAATATCTTTACAGATTGCAACTCTATCGCTTTTTAAAGATGATATTGAGTGTTTTTTTTACAATTGTATTCAACCGAGTATGCTAGATCCTGATAACATAACAATACCTGGAGTTAATCACGGCAAAAAATTCCATGAATTCTCTTGTCAACTTTTTCGAATCCACAATGTTTTATCATTAAAAACATGTGTTTTTTTTACCCCAGAGAATCTCCCTACTTCTGCAGAAATAATTTTATCAAGTATTAAGAAAACACTTTCAGAAATAGAATCTTATGAAAAAGCCAATACCCTTATACTGTTTCCACAACATCATATTAATAAAATTAAGAGTATTACTCTAGATGAAATTGGGGAAACACTTATGTATTCCAGATCGAAATTTTTCCCTGATCACTCAAAGTTTATTGAAATAACCTCTCAAGAATTAGGTAAAATAGCGGCTGATTTAGATTTAATTTCCATGTCTATAATTAAAATAAAACTTTATCCAATTATCAACAAATTCAAGAGCTTTCTTTTGTTATCCTCACAAAATATAATACAGCTTAGCCAACCTTGGTCTTTAAATATACCTGCTGAAATTTTCCCTGAGGAATTAGTGGTTTTTGATCGACTTAATGAGCTTTTTTATGACTTTAAAAACCATTTCTTAGAATTAGAAAAAAAATCAAATAAATTAATTTACCTATTCAAGTACTTTGAAAACTATTAACGCTTAGAATGATCTATTAAAAGCTCGTCCAAACTAACACACTCATAACCCTTTTTTTTAATTGCTTTAATTAATTTAGGTAATAACTTTATTAGTCGTTTATTTTCATGTAATACAATAATACTACCTGGTTTTAATTCTTTTTTTACATGTTTAATAATCGCACGATCAGACTTTTTTTTGTCCCAATCACGAGGGTCTATACTCCAACGAACAATGTGTTGAAAGTGATAATTAAACACGTTTAGTTGTACGTCTGTTAATCTACCAAATGGAGGCCGAAAATATTTTGGTAAAAACCCAACCGCTTCATAAAATACAACTTGAGATTTTGCAATCGATTTTAATAATTTTTTATGCGAAAACTCTTGTAGGTGCGTATGTTCGTAACCATGATTACCTATCGAATGATTATTAGCTGTTATGGATTGTGCTAGTTCTGGATACGTTTCGACATTTTTTGCTATTAAAAAAAATGTAGCAGTCGCTTTTTTTTGAGCCAATACCTCTAAAATTTGTGGCGTGTATTTCATCGAAGGCCCATCATCTATGGTAAGAGCTACAAGCTTTTTAGTTGTAGGAACTTGTCTTATAACAAAGCCTAGATCGGCTATTAATATCCCTGAAAAACAAAGATATATTGCAAAAAACTTACACCAATTCTTCAAGTTCATCTATCATACTCTGAATATATACAATACTTTTTTCCCAAAACGATTTTGATGCAATATCAACACCTACAAGTTTTGTAATCTCTACTGGCGACATCGCACTACCTGAACTAAGTACTTCCTTTAGCTTAGGAATAAACGAGTCGCCTTGTTCTAAATACAACTGATACAAAGCCAATACTAATAGATTTCCAAAATTATAAGCATAAACATAAAATGGATAGTCTAAAAAATGAGGTATAGTTGCCCATTCATATTCATATTCTTTGGTAATTGTAACAGCATCACCAAACATAGATTTTAGTCCTTTTTTATATATCTCCCATAATT
>CAXBWG010000190.1:0-3062 GCA_963979105.1 uncultured bacterium
TAATTATTTAATTGAATTAGTAGGTCGCTTGCTAATTTAGCATGATCTAGTTGTGATATGCACCATGTTTCATGGGCGTGTTTTTGAACAATCATTATAGGTATATTATAGCTTATTTAGAGGATAAATTTTGCTAACTGTTTTTTTGGACTTAATATGCAGTCGAATCTATTTTATAATAAGGCTTATGAATGAAAAAAATATTGCTGTTTTAGGCTCTGGCATGACAGCTAAAAGTGTACGAGATTATTGTAAACGTGCTAATTTAAACTGTGTTGATTATGATAAAGCTGATTTAATTATTGCGTCTCCCGGAGTTCCTAAGGAGCAGTTTCCAGATGTTGATGTTCCTATAATTTCAGATATTGAGTGGGCGTATAGGCTGTTTCGTGAGTCTGCTAGTTCGCCAAAAATTATTGCGGTTACTGGCACAAATGGAAAGTCTACTGTGACAGCTTTAATTTCTCATATTTGTGACATTCCATATGCCGGAAATATTGGAGTGCCAGTATTAAATTATGTTGGTTATGAGACTGATTTTCCAGAAATCGTGTTGGAGGTAAGTAGTTATCAGTTAGAAACATGTGTTGAGTTTAAACCAGATATCGCCGTTATGCTTAATGTAAGCCCAGATCATTTAGGCAGGCATAAGACTTATGAAAATTATTTAAATGAAAAAAAGAAATGCTGCGGAAATTTAGATGCAGCTGATTATGTTATTTATAATGAAAACGATAATGATATTTTAACTATTGTCGAAGAGTGTTTGGCAGAGCCAATTGGATTTACTGGAGCTGAACTAGATTCTATGTATAAAACGAATTCACATTTAATTGGTTTTCATAATTATGAAAATATTAGTGCGAGTGTTAAAGTAGCTGAGTGTTTGGGAATTTCAGAATCTATTATTCGGTATCAATTACAACTGTTTAAGCCACTTAGGAACCGCCTAGAAATTGTTTCGCGTCATAAAGATAGAGTTATTGTGAATGATTCTAAATCTACTAACCCAGAGTCTACAATAGCGGCGCTAAAGGCATTTGAAGATAAACCAATATTAATTTGTTGTGGTGAAGATAAAGGGTTAGACTTGTTTGATTTGGCAGTTATGATTGTTTCTAGGGCTAAATGTGTTGTGTTGTTTGGTGATATGGCAAAAGTATTAGAATCTGAAATTAATCAACATAATTCCGATTTTCCAATTATTTGTGTACAAACAGTTGATGCTTCTTTTGGCGCAGCTTGGAAATTATCTAAACCCGGAGATGTTATTTTGTTTTCTCCAGGATCATCTAGTTTAGATCAGTTTAAAGGGTTTGAAGATCGTGGTAATCGATTTGTTCAATGTGTAGCTAATTATGTTGAAACCTCATTGGTATAAAGTAGACTGGGGTTTATTAATCCCTGTTGTTTGTTTGATTATTATTGGTGTAGTTATGATTTTCTCTACCAGCTCTATTGTAGGGTTTTCTAATTTTAATGATTCTTTCTTTTTTATTAAACGTCATTTTGTGTTTTTGTTTATTGGAGTTTGTGCCTTTTTTGTGGGGTTACTTGTTCCGTTTAATAGTTATAAGAAATATGCAGGGGTTTTGTTTATAGCAGCGCTTGTTTTATTAATTTTAACTTTAAGCCCACTTGGGGTAAAAGTAGGCGGGGCTAAGCGGTGGCTTGATTTAGTGCTTTTTAGATTTCAGCCTGCTGAAGTTGCTAAATTTGCAGTAGTTGTATTAATTGCAATTGCTCTAGACCGAAAAGAACGCGTGTTAAATCATTTTGTAAAGGGTGGGGGCCCTTTAGTTTTAATTATTGTGTTTCCAATTTTCTTCTTAATATTGCAACCTGATTTAGGAAACTCTGGACTTATTTTAATGGTGTTTTTGGGATTGTTATTTTTATCTAAATTTCCTATTCGATATATTATTGGGTTTCTTGGAGGGAGTGTGGTTTCCTTAGTGGGGATTATTTTATCTCATCCGTATCAGTTACAACGACTTAAGTCATTTTTAAATCCATGGGAGGCTCCTTTAGGTAAAAATTATCATATGGTGCAATCGTTGATTGCTATTGGTTCGGGGGGCATTACAGGCGTGGGTTTAGGTGAAAGTAAGTTAAAATATTTTTATTTGCCATTGCAATATTCTGATTTTATTTTTTCAATTATTTGTGAAGAAGGCGGGTTTATTTTAGCTGCTATTGTGATTGGGATGTATTTTTTTATTTTAGTTAAGGCCTATTTGATAGCTAAAAAAACAACAGATACGTTTGCTTTTTCGTTGGCAATGGGATGTGCGTTTTTGGTTTGTTTTCAGGCGTTTATTAATATTGCTGTTGTATTAGGGCTATTTCCGGTTACAGGAATTCCGTTAACGTTTATTTCTTATGGAGGGACATCGTTGATTACGTCGTTATTTTATATTGGAGTTATTTTAAATATTTCTAATTCTGTTAAATTAAAGGAGTATGCAATTTATTCATGATAGTTTTAGCTTGTAGTGCTACAGGAGGACATGTTTACCCTGCAATTGCGGTAAAAGAGCACCTAGACATACAGTCTAATTCAACGTGTTTTGTAATAGATAAGGGCCGGATTTCTGAAGATATATTAGTGGCTTATGGGTATCGCTATTTTGGGTTAAATTTTAAACGAAATAAAGTATGGGCGTTATGTTTAAATACTTTAAAAATGATTGGCTTTTTTTATAAAGAAAAACCAACTTTAGTTCTTGGATTTGGCGGGATAACTAGTTTTCCTGTTGTATTGGTTGCTAAATTATTTCGCGTTAAAGTTATTTTGTTTGAACAAAATGCTATTATTGGAAGAACAAATCGGGTGTTATCTTGGTTTTCTGATCAATTATGGCTAAGTTATAAAACGCGTAATATGTCTGGATGTAAACGTGAAAACTTAACCGGAAATCCAGTTCGAACTCAATTTATTTCTACTAAAATGGATGAAGAAATTTTTTCTTTACCTTTTAAAACAGGAAGAAAATGTTTGATTTTTGGAGGGAGTCAGGGGGCTGTTAAATTAAATGACTTTATTGAAGATTCTTATGGGT
>CAXBWG010000191.1:0-3029 GCA_963979105.1 uncultured bacterium
CTTATCGTTTTGTGACTCTAGCAACTTTACTGCAGGATCTAAACCTAAAACAGCTACTATTAACAATTTCAACTGTGGTTTTTCTATTTGTTTTGATTGTAGATTCCCGGAACTATACCGAATTTACGCTCAACAAAAATGCGATATTATATTTATTCCGTCTTCATTTACAAAATCAACAGGCACTAAACATTGGCATACACTGTGTAAATCACGTGCAATAGAAAATCAAGCTTATGTAATTGCCCCAAATCAATGTGGTATTGGGGGAAACGGTGCAGACACCTATGGCCATAGCCTTATTATTGATCCGTTTGGCGAAATCATAGCAGAAGGATCAGCTACTCGCCCAGAAGTTATTCATGCAACATTAAACATGTCTCGCTTAAAATTTATAAGAGACCTATTTCCTCTATTAAATGCACGTAAACTTTAACTATATGAACTTACCCTTAAATCTACTATACTTTTTTTAATGCTAACTACCTTTATAGTTATTTTAAATGGCATTATTGAAGGATTAACTGAATTTATTCCAGTTTCATCTACAGGACATTTAATTATTTTAGACCAATTTATCCCCTTTCCTTCTGTTAACAAAGAAACATTTCAGATTTCAATTCAGTGCGGTGCTATTTTAGCGGTTTTATTTCATTATAAAACTTTTTTTAAATCATTTTTTAAAACACTTAAAACAAAGTCTAGTAATTTAGTAAAAATTGCAGCTGCGATACTACCTATTTTTGTTATTGGGTTTATTGCTTATGATTTTATTAAATCGATATTATTTGATTCTTCTATTGTAATTTTTGCACTTATTTTTGGTGGCATTATAATGATTTTAGTTGATAAATTTAGTTCAGCAACCTTAAAAACAAACTCTAACATTCCTTTTCATGACGCATTTGATCAAATTAGCATAAAACAAGCATTTATTATTGGCATTTTTCAAATAGCATCGTTAATTCCTGGCATGAGCAGATCTGGGAGCACTATTGTTGGTGGCGTTATTTCAAAACTAAACTATAAAACAGCGGCTGACTTTTCGTTTATCTTATCGTTTCCTGTTATTGGAGCTGCCGTTATTTATGATTTAATACAATCATCTAACACTTTAGAAAAAGCGGATTTATATTTTATTGGCCTTGGATTTATAGTATCTTTTTTAGTTGGTTTAATTGCAATTAAAACTGTTATAAAATGGATATCTAAATGGCACTTAAGTCCTTTTGGAATTTATCGTATACTTTTAGGAATTGGAGTTTTAATTATATGAAAAAATTATTATTAATTAGTTTATCTTTTTGTTTTTTTATTAACATTTCTATAATTTCAGCAAAAAAAACTAGCATAATTATAGATAGCCCAGAAAGTATTTCAATTGAATTTTTAAGCACTGTTAAAAATGATCAAAAAAAACAAGACATATTCAGTCATGTTTTATATTCATATATAGATAAAAACGAATTTACTAAGTTAAATAATTTAATTAACTCTAACATAATTAAATCTCAAGGAATTTTTAAAAGTTTATCTATAGATTTAGCGTTATATTTTTATTCTAAACATTCTGCAAAAAAAACAATTGAGTTTTTACAAACGTTGTCTCCTAACTTAATTTCATTTCTAACTGAAACTTGTTTTTATGAAGCACTCAAGAAAAAAAATATTAATGATGCCATTTTATTTTCTGAGAGTTTAAATGAAAACATTATTTATTCTCGACTCATACTTTCTATTATTGAATTTTTTTTAGTATCAAATGATATTTCTTCGGCTCTAAAATGGCTTATCCAAATTGAGCTTCCATCTGAAAATGATTTAGCATTAAGTTTATTTTGCAATTATTATGCAAAAAACAATAATTATACAGAATTAAAAACCTATTTAAGCTTAATCCAGTCCACTGATGTTAAATTAAGCGTTTACAGTAACTTAGCCGTTATTTTTGCCCAAGAAGGTATAGAAAAATTATCTGACACCTATTTAACTTATCTAGAAAATACATCTTTAAAAGACACTTGCCTACTAAGGCTTATTGAGAGTTATGCAAATATAAACCGAGTAGAAAAAGCTATCTTGCTTGCGAAACAAATTCAATCTGATAATTTAAAATATAAAGCGTTAATTGCATTAGCTAAAGGATTTGCAAGAAACTCTAATTTTATAGGTGTTAATGAATCTTACAAACAACTATATACAGACGAAATTAGAACAAAGTTTATTTTTAGTGTTAGTCCCGTCCTAGCACAAGAAAAATTTATAGACGAAGCTTATGCGCTTACCACTAAACTTAATCTACAAAACAATTTAGATTTAATGAACGAAATAGCATTTAATTATGGTAAATTTTGCGATTATAATTTTAGTAAATTAACACTTCAAAAAATATCAGACCCTAAAATTAAAGATTCTGCTTTATCACAATTTTCCATTGGATTAGCCTATAAAGATAACTTTTCGTTTGTATTAAATAGCTTAGATCTTATTTCATCTACAAATCAAAAAGATAACGCTATTTTAAACATTATTCAAACAAACCTTTTCCCTAATAAAACCAACGATCTAATTGAACGTTTAAGTCCTGATGAAAAATTAAACTACATCTATAAGTTAACCGCACCTTCTATTACCCCAAACACCATAGATCCGGCATTTGATATTATATTATCGTTTTCTAAACGAAATTTAACTAAAGAATTCTCAATTTTATACTACATAAAATTAGCAGAGTTATACGCCTATGAAAACGTTCCTAAAAAACCTAAAAAATATATTAAAAAAGCATACAAGCAACTTAAAAGACTTAAATACAACGTTAATTTAGCTACAATAAATACGTTTGTTAAAAACGCATCTCAAATGGGCGAATTCGGTATAGCTTTAAACGCTATTTCTAAATACCCAAATAAAGAGGATCAATTATATTTACTAGCATCTTTAAGCTTAACTACAGATCTTAAAAAATTAAAACCCCAAATAAAATCACTTGAATTATTTGCGAAAAGATATAAAAAATGATATAGTTT
>CAXBWG010000192.1:0-2993 GCA_963979105.1 uncultured bacterium
TCAGAGTTTTCAGAAGAAGCAGGTCCAGAATGGATTAATTTGAATGATTTTATGACTTCACTTACAGCTTCTTCATGGGTGTAATAATCAGAAAGATGGTTTGTGTATTGAATTGTGTAAACTCTATTATCATCTACAAATAAAATATCAGAATTAACTACAAAGTTACCACTTACAAACAATGCAGAATTATTATCTGTAACTCCCCCAATTCCAACACCTAACTGTGAAATGCTCATAATATTTGTAGTTACTCGCGAAGAATTAACATGATCTATTTCTAAAATAGAGCTGTCTTGACCTCCAAATGTAATAAGAGACCGGTTAGATGTAACATTTCCAAGAAAAACATGATTAGTATCATTAACAGCTAAAAATCCATAAGGTTTAAAATTAGCAGCTGTCAATTCAGTTGGCAAAACAATTCCATCTAACGGATTAGTTTGATTAAGCCCTGAAAAAATAATTGCTCCATTATCTGAATCTACAACATTTAATTTAAACGGACCTGAAGTACTAGAACCAAACGTAGTTTTACCAGCATTATCTACAAAAATTAATGTTTCAGACTCATTAGATATTTTAAATATATCATCAGCACCCGATGCGAATATATCTAATAAAGCAACAGGGGCTGTATTTCCAATACCTACTTTACCTGACTTAATAGTAAACACTTCTGTTCCAGCTGAATTTTGAACACCCATATTCCCTGAAACTGTTAACATAGATCCAGATTGAGGCGAAATTCCAATTCCAACTGCGTTAGAAGAAACTGCAAATTCAATTTCATTTGAACTACTTTTAGCAACAAAAAGTCCAACTTGGCCAGTTTGTTGTTTAATTGAAAGGCGAGCTGAAGGATCTGCATCATTAATACCAACATACCCTAGTGAATTTATTTTAAACGCATTAGAAATTCCATCTACATCAACTCTAAACACATCATTATTTTCTGGGAACCAATCCGAAATTTCCTCAGATGCAATATGTAATGTAGCTTTAGGTTGAGCTGTTCCAATACCTACTAAACCACCTTGAAAAACTCCAGAATATTTACGAGCCGTAACTTGTGATCCAGCTGGCTTTAAATAAGCACCCAACATAGAACTCATATCTACATTTAATCCAATTGCAACTTCATTTGGACCTAACCTACCAACTTGAGAAGATACCGCATCACCATAATTTTCTGAATCGAAATCAATAGTTAAACCAGAAAAAGTATTTTGCTTATTCACATTTCTATTTTGAAACACCATATTAATTTCATGACCAGTCACATTTTTTGCTAAATTAGTTGGAATTGTATTTTCAACTTTTAACACTAATAATTTATCAGTAGAACCAAGTTGCAATGTATCTGTTGCAGAATTAAAAATTAATGGCATATCAAAAGCTAATCCAAAACCATCGGTTGAATCGTAATGAGGGATATAGCCTGCCTCACCAGTAAGAGACCCTGTTATATTTACAGTAGCCAATGATGCCGATTTTTTTGCAAATATTAAATCATTTCCATCTGAATATAACTGAGCGTAATCAGCTGATGTAGAAATAGACGTTTTTGGAACAAACTGAGTAATTGCAGTATTAATTGCATTAGCAGATACGTAGCCATTTACAACTAAATTATTCTCTATAGTTATTTCAGAACTATTAGCAACTATCTTAGAAACAGTTAAGTCTCCATTTATTTCAACATTTCCATTTAATAATGAATCGCCATTAACCTCAAACACTTTTGATGTAGAACTAACCCCAACACCAAGCCTTGCACCATCTGAAAATGTTAAAAGAGTATTAATTGTAACAACATTAAATGAACCCGTAGAAATTTCCACTGTATCTAAAACAATAACTTTATTTGCAGAAATAATATCTGCAATTAATGTTTCAACTTCAACATTACCATCTACATCTAAATCATTATTTACCACTAACTCATTTACAGTTACTTGTTGAGCAACAACATTTCCGCCATTAACAATTAACCCTTCGGCTCTTATCGTTCCACTTACATCTAATGCAACTGTCGGATTTAACGTAGCAATACCCACATTTCCATTAAAATAAGCAGCATACCTATTTCCACCTAAAGAACTAGTTCCTGTATCGACATACACACCATATACAGATCCATTTGCAACATTTAAGTCACTCATATTTATACTAACTCCAGTTGCAACTTTTGAAGAACCTAATGAATCAGAACCACTAGCTGAATCAATTTTCAAATCCATCCCTGTAATATCATAACCATGATAATAAGGCTCAGAAAGAGATGCGGTATTATTAAGAACTAAATCAATAGTCTGAGCAGTTACATCAGCAGGAATCTGACTAGTTATATTTTGCACAACAGCTAAAGAACCTAATGATGTATTATTGGTACCAATCATTAATTTTTTAGTCGCTCCATCTATAGTGAAAAAGTCATCTCCAACAACAAGTTTGTTTGTACTTACAATAGGCGCACTTACAATATTTGCAGTAATTGTTCCTACAACATCTAATTCATAAGCTGGATTTGTTTTTCCAATACCTACTTTACCATCAGCTTTTACAATAAACCGTGTAGAATCTGAATCTAATAATCGTAAAATACTATCATTACTATTACTATTTGATATATCTAATAAAGCAACCGGATTAGAAAGCCCAACACCCACTTTATTGGCAGAAACAACAAATACAGTTTGATTTTCGCTATTATCAACTTGAAAAATATTTTGATAATCTAAAGAAGAATCTTCTTGAATATGTAATAATGCTATTGGAGCTGTAGTCCCAATTCCAACTAAACCACCATTAAATAATGCCGCCATTTTTTGAGCCGCTGATACAGACGAATTATTTTCTAATTGGGTTAAATCTACAGAAATTCCAATTGCAGTTTCGCCATGTCCCAAACGACCAGCTGTTTCGGCATTAGAATTAGCTAACAACGGATTACTTTGCATCACAATATTTAATCCTTTAAATCGTGTAGT
>CAXBWG010000193.1:0-2987 GCA_963979105.1 uncultured bacterium
CTAAGTTAGAGGGAGCTGTTAAAGATGCAGCTGGTGGAGCAATAAAAGATTTAGGAACGGGTGAGCTTGAGCAAGCTTAACGTTTATGAACAAACAGATCGAATTGAGTTATCTTTTCGATCCCACGGTTTATAACTCTAAGCAATCATTTGCTGATTATATTAAAAAGCAAAAGATAACAGAGTCTAAACAAAAATTAAAAGAAGCATTCGAAAGAATGCTTCTTTTGAGTTTAAAGCGGATCGGATGTTTATTGTTTAAGCGAATGCAACTTAGCCAAGACTATGTTGTAGATACCAAAGATCAGGTTATTGAAACGTTTTTTTCACAAGATCTATTTAAAAAAGAGGTGCAATTAGATAAAGGTAATATAGAAGACCAGTTAGTTAGTTTATTTAGTAAACTTAATATTGCTCAACTAAGCCTACATCAATGTATTCAAGATACAAAATCATTAAAAATTGATTTTGGTAGTTATGTATTTACTAGTACCAATATTAATACATTAAATCGGATTTTAACCTATATTGGATCTCGTTATAGCATAATTACATCTGTAACAGGGCTTTGGTTACGGTTTATGTGCGTTGAGCTAACTGCGTATAAAAAAAGCTCTAATAGTTTTATTGTAAAAAAAGAGCATTTTGTTTCTCCAACAGTTAATCCTACGTTAGCTGCACTTACAATAAATAAAAAAGTGTATTTACGTCAGTCTACCTTTAAATTTATGTACGATATGAAATGGAAATATCATTATGAAAACTCTGAGCAGTTTTCTTCTTTTTTTAGTATTGATTCCTATGTTATATCTACTATATTTCAACAAAAAGCAGTCGAAAGTAGGCTGTCTTTAGCAGAAGCTGAATTCGAAAAACAAATTACATCAACAGTAATGGAAAATGTTGTGTATCATGAAGATGGTCATTTAATTATGAATGAATTTTTAGATTTAGAAACTGTAGCGTTAATGAAAAGTTTTAAATTGTATCCGTTATCTATTTTTGAATCTTGCGATGAAATTTTAGCAGATTGTGCGCCCTCACATAACGATTTATTAGGGACTTTAGTGGGGATTTCTAAAATTGCTGAAACCAACGAACAATTAGCAATCGATATGTTTTTTACCTATTTATCCGATACCTGGTTCTTCGATACTACAAGTGAAGACATGTATGAATATTCAGAAATGATTCATTTAGTAATGTTACGTTACTTTGATGTAAAAACAAAATCTATTAATTTTTCTAAAATGCAAACCGATTTTGATTTAAATAATCCACGATCTTTTTTAACTAAATTTGTAACCACTATGAACACATTAATAAGAGAATTTAGACTGTATTTAAAAAAACAAACCTATGTTTTAGCTAATCAAAAAAAGACTTACGGGTGGTTAGTTGATTTTGCTGAAAAAGAAATAAAAGAAAAGATTCCTCATGCAAGTCCAGATTCTATGTTGTATCATAACCAGTTTTGGTCTCGAATTATTTTGTTAGTTAAATCCTTTTTAACAGATAAATCTAAGCTAGATTCGTTTTGCACTCATTCTAAAACCAAACTGTATAAAATTTTATTTAGACTTACAACAAAAGATACCCTTAAACCCCAACAGGCAAGAGAGTATATTATGACTAAATATAAAGAAATTTTACCTCATTACATAAACGAGAATCCTTTTGAAAATTCCTTATTTAAGTAAATTAGAAACAACTATTATTACTCAATTTCAAGAGCTAGCCATTCTAGATTATCTTGCGTTTTCTAATACTAATCATCAGCCAGATGAATTGTTTATTCACCAGATTCAAACATGGTTTAAGGGCTCATTCGAAGATATAGTAACTACTTTAAAAACAAAACATAATTGGGATAGGTTATCTCATATAGAATTACAAACGTTAGCTAATCACACTTATGTAAGTGTAGAGTCTATTAATTATGATCATCTTAATTATCAAGACTTAAATAAACGACTTAAACAAAACAAGTCTAAGTTACGAATTCAGTGGAGTATGCAATCTAAATCACGTGAGTTTGTGGTGGGCTTAGCACAAGAAGAAACAATCGATGAATTTTTATTATATAAAATTACACATCAGCTATGTTCGTCTTTTGGATTATTTATTCCAATGGTAGCCATGATTAATAATAATGAAATACTATTACGAAAGGCCTGTATTACTAAAATGCTAGAACTAAAATGGCGTCCTATTTGGACTAATTTAAATCATTATCAGCAACTAGAAAATGTTTTAATTCATGACGATGCCTCTTTAATAGGGGTTAAATTGCGCAATAAAACTCTATTAGGCTATAAAAATTGTTCTAATTTTGAAGCCCAATTCAAGCAAGATTGCGAGGAAAATGTACTCTATCATGAATTTGGTCATGCTGTTATTCAAAATCATTGTATTTCACATCCTGCTGCTGCAATAGCCGAAACGTTTCAGGTGTTTTCAGAAGATAATATCATAATTGTTTTATTAGAAATTTTAGCAGATATTGCACCTGTTAAGGGAAATAAAAAAGGGGTACTTACCCATATTTTTTCTCATGCAGATTCAGCTAAAGCAAAACGCTGTTTAGCCATGTATTTTGCTGATATTTGGTTTTTTGATACCCAAGAAACATATATGTTTAATTATTCAGAAATTCTTGCATTAATTTTTATAAATTATCCTTATGCTAATAAAGATACCTTTTTAACAGATTTTAGTTTGACTAAAGATTCTAAATTAGAGCAACTAATTACACTGGTTGAAAATTTGGTTACCGAATTTTCTCAAAAATTCTTAACACCAAATCAGTTAATAACTATAAAGTCTCAACGAGATTATGTTATTACAACCAAAGTATCTCAAGAAATATTTCAGCAGCTAAAACAAGAAAATTTAGAGTCTATAATTACATTTATTAATAAAAATCAAGATTTAATGCGTTATATTTATGCTATTTTAGATTCCGCCGATTTATATCAAGAATCCGCT
>CAXBWG010000194.1:0-2987 GCA_963979105.1 uncultured bacterium
AGACGTGTTTACTTGGATAAATTCTTGTTGTGGGTGTTTTCGCCCCCCTTTAGCTGGAACATTAACTGTTGTTCCTTCTAACATTTTAAGTAATGCTTGTTGGACACCTTCGCCAGAAACATCTCTAGTTATAGATGGGTTTTCTGATTTTCGTGAGATTTTATCTATTTCATCTATATAAATTATTCCTTGTTCTGCTTTTTTAGTATCAAAGTCACACATTTGTAAAAGTCTATATAAGCATGATTCTACATCTTCACCTACATAGCCTGATTCTGTTAAAGTTGTAGCATCTGCAATTGTGAATGGAACGTTTAATAATCGTGCTATCGTTTGTGCAAATAGTGGTTTTCCAGTCCCTGGGGATCCTATTAGTAATACATTGCTTTTTTGTAGTTCTACATTATTGTATTTTGAATCACAGTTAAAAAATAATCGTTTATAATGATTATAAACTGCTACAGAAACCACTTGCTTTGCTTTATCTTGACCAATAATGTAGTCATTTAAAAAAGAAAATATTTTTTTTGGTTTTGGAATAGACTCTTGTGAAATTTTTTCCGGAGTACTTTTCTTTTTTTCAACTGTTTTTAAATTAGGAGAGGATGCTGTTGCGTTTTTAGACTGAGGGTCTGATATTGGGGTGTCTGGGTGTAGAATTCCATAGCAGGATTCTACACATTCATTACAAATATTTAATGATGGTCCAACAATAATTTTTTCAACTATATTTTGTGGTTTAGTACAAAACGAGCACACTAATAAATCTGTTTTGCTCATGATTTATTAATTAATAGGTTTTGTTATTACGTCGTCGATAAGACCGTATTTTTTTGCTTCTTTAGACGACATAAAAAAGTCTCTATCTGTATCTTTTTCAATTTTTTCAATAGATTGGCCTGTACGGCTGGAAAGAATTTCATTAAGAAGGTGTTTGATTCTTAAAATTTCTTTTGCCTGAATTTCAATGTCGGCTGCTTGCCCTTGTGCGCCACCTAAAGGTTGGTGAATCATTATTCTTGAGTTAGGAAGTGAATATCTTCTTCCTGGTTCACCCGCTGCTAATAAAAAAGCACCCATAGATGCTGCTTGTCCCATACAAATTGTAGAAACTTTTGTTTTAATAAATTGCATTGTGTCATAAATTGCCATTCCTGCAGTTACTACGCCACCTGGAGAGTTTATATATAAATAGGCATCACGTTCAGAATCTTCTGCTTCTAAAAATAATAGTTGGGAAATAATTAAGTTAGCAACTGTATCATCTATCGCTTCGTGTAAAAAAATGATTCGTTCTTTTAATAATCTCGAATAAATATCGTATGATCTTTCTCCTCTTCCAGTTTGCTCGATTACCATAGGTACTAATGGCATAATATGTCCTCCTTATTAACGTTTAGAATTTTTATGATTTCTTAGTAGTAATTTTGGCATGTTCAGTTAAGAATTCAAAGGTTTTTCTTTGAATAATCATTTGTTTTAAGCCACTGATATTTATTTTTTGAATTTCTTTATCAATTTTTTCTTGTGTATCTGCATCTGGTTTTAATATTTTAATTTCAGAATTGATATCTTCTTTTGTTGCTTCTATTTTTTCTTGTTTACTTATTGAATCTAAAACAAGTTCTTGAGTTAATCTAGTTTTTGCATTTTCTTTTAATTGAGTTGTGAAGTCTTCTTCTGTTTGTTTAATAATTTTTAAGTAGGCATCTAGAGTCGACCCAGACTTTTTTAAAGAATTATTGTAATAGAGTTTATCTTTTTCAATTTCTGCATTAATCATTGAATCAGGGACTTCAACTGGGTTTTTTTCAGAGATTGTCTCAATTATATCTTTTCTTAACTTTTCATCGATTTCTTTATTTCGTTGTGATTCAAGTGACGATCTAATATTTGTTTTTAATTCTTCTACTGTTTTAAATTGCGATGATTTTGCTACAAGTTCATCTGTAAGTTCTGGCATTATTTTGCCTTTTACTTCTGTGATTAATACTTTAAAGTCTACTTTTTTATCTGCAACTTCTTTTAAATAGTAGTCTTTATCATATTTTACGTTAAATGTAATTTCCTTATCTTTTTCTTTTCCTATTAAGTTTTCATCAAACTTTTCTGAAAATATACTAGAGCCTACGCCAACCCCAACATTTTCTTTTGTCCATTTAGAAAATTCTGTTTCATCTATAGTTGCATTTACATTTACTTTTAATAAGTCTTCTTTTTCTACGGCTCTATCTACAATTGCGTATTCGGTTGCTGAGTTTTGGATTTGTTTGATTTGTGCATTAATAAGTTCTTCAGAGATAATTTTAGACTCTTGCTCAACTTTAACACCTTTATATTTAGACACTTTTATTTCAGGGCGTACATCAACTTCGCATGTGAATGTTAAGGGGGTGTTTTCTTTGTATTCATTAATTTTTAAATTTCTCGGATAATCAATCACTTCTAGGGTTAGTTCATCTAGCGCTTTTAAATAGGCAATGTTAACAGCTTCTGTAAGGCCATCTTTTAGTAATATTTCTTTTCCATAATGCTTTTCAAAAATAGCTCTGGGAGCTTTGCCTTGTCTAAATCCAGGGATTTTTGCAGATTTTACATATTGTTTAAATGTTTTTGTAAGTGCAATTTCAATTGTATTAAGAGAGGCACTTATTTCTAAGTTATATGTGTTTTTAGTGCGTTTTGATTTAAGTACTTTCATAATTCACCTTTTCTTTAAATATTAATTCGTTTCAAAATAGAGATTTAACTAATTTTCGTTTGTTAATTTTACTGTTCTGTGAGCTTGCTGTAAAGATGAATAACTTATTTTATTGTTAAATGTATTTTAAATAAGTTTATTTTATATGAATAATGCATCAATTTAGTAAATGTTAGGTGATTTTTTTATTATTTTTATATCCAATTAATTTTAACCTTTAGATATTTTACTTTTTTTACTATACTTTTTAAAAATAGATATTAAATAATCATTATGATAGTAAATC
>CAXBWG010000195.1:0-2982 GCA_963979105.1 uncultured bacterium
TCAGGAATTGCAAGCATAACACTAAACTCTGCCTGGCCACCTTTTATATAACGATCTACCCAGGTTTCATTATCTGGAAAAAATAAATACGAAATATCTAATGGATATACTATTGAATTGTAAATTAAATAATTCTCAAAATGACGATCTCCCCTACCAAAAACATCTCCTATACATGCATGCTTAGCAAGGTGCTTTATAAGATTAACATCAACAATATTTTGAGATAAATAATGAGTTAAGTGATTCCCGTTTAAATACTCACAAACCGTCCACTTAACCCTGTTTTTTTGTAAAGAAACTGTTTTTATATAAGGAAAATCCAAAATTTTTAACAGTCCATTAAAAAATTCAGGAAAAACCGAATCTGTTTCTTTAATTACTATACATTTATCGTTATTAAAAGAAAGTTTATAAACCCCATGCCCCATTCCAATATCTATAACATCTTCTAATAAATTAAAATCAACGTCAAAACCAGGCAATACTTTTTTAAATTCTAAAAAATCACATTTTTGTTTTATAACATGTAATCGAATTTCTTTTGGTAACTTATTAAATAAATCTCGTCGTAATGTTGCTAAATCAAGACCATAAAAATAACCTTGAGATTTTTCTTTTTTAAACCCTATCGAAAACACATCAGAATTTGTTAAAAACTCATAAATATCTGAATTAGAAAACAAATAAAACCCTTCTAACTTTTCTAATTTAAAATTAATTAAATCTAAATAGTTTTTAGGAAGCTTAAATGATTGCAGGGTTTTCATTAAAACACATTCTATTCATCATAAAACATATTGTAAATAATCAATTATATTTGATGCCGTTAACGAAATTGAAAGTTCCTTATGAGCTTTATCTCCTGCTTTACCATGAAGATATACTCCCAAACAAGAGGCCTCATATAAGCTAAAACCTTGCCCTATTAACGATGAAATTATTCCGGTAAGCACATCTCCTGCACCTGCTGTTGCCATAGAAGGATTTCCGGTAGTATTAACATAAACGTCTTTTCCATTAGAAACAACTGTATTAAATCCTTTTAAAACAACTATTTGATTAGAAATTTGTGCTGCTTTTTTTGTAATAGTTTTACGAACATCTAAACAATCATCATAATCTAGTTCAGGAAATAGTCGTTTAAATTCACCAACATGAGGTGTTAAGACACATTGTTTTAAATTAAATAAATCCCAATTACACCCCTCTAAACAAGATAATGCATCTGCATCTATAACAGCAGGTATATTATTTTCTTGTAAAAACCCCATTATTTTTAACACTAAATTTTTTACATAATCAGACACGCCTAAACCCGGCCCAATAGCTAAAACATCTAATTTATTTTTATTAATTAATGCCTCTATAGATAGAGTATCTTTTTTAATATTGTTATGTAAGCAATTATAAATAATTAATTCCGGGTGAGATTTTATAAAACCTAACGCTTCTTTTACACTATATAAATACACCAAACCACTACCTGATTTTAAAGCAGAAAACGACGTAAGTTGAGCAGCGCCTAACATAGATTCTGAACCTGCAAGAACGCCTACTCTACCATAGTCTCCTTTATGTGTACTATTTTTACGATTCAATAACCTTGAAAGTAATATCTCTATAGTCACTTACTTTAATAAGTTAGAAAATCGCTTAACAATAATTTCTTCGCCAAAAAACTCTAATAAATCAGTTATCATAGGCCCTGAATTTCTTGCAGTGAGTGCCTTGCGAATAGGTTTAAAAACCTTACCTTTACCAAGACTTAATTGTTCACAAGCGTCGTTTAAAAGCACTGCAAACTGATCTGATCTTGTAGCTTCACTAGATTTAGTAAGAGACAAAAACAAAGAAACAACCTCTTTTTCTTGATCTGAAAAATCACATTTAGATACCATTTCTAAATAAGAGTCTTCTGATTCTAAAAACACATCTAAATAAACATTTATATCCGAATAAACATCTAAATTATCTCGAATCGCATTAATAGCTAAATATTGTTTCTTTTCAGAATACGTTTCTAACTTAATCTTATTTTCTTCTGAAATAAAAGAAAAAACATTATCAAATAAAGCCTTATCTTGATACCTTCGAATATATTGTCCGTTCATCCATAACAATTTTTGAATATCAAATACAGCTCCCGATTTATGAACCCTATCTAAACTAAATTGTTTTATTAATTCATCTGATGATAATAACTCCTTTTCATCTTTAGGAGACCACCCAAGTAACGCCAAATAATTCATAAACGAATTCTTCATAAACCCACGATCTCTATAGTGTGTGATAGCTGTAGCCCCATGACGTTTTGAAAGCTTTGATTTATCAGGCCCTAAAATCATAGGTAAATGTGCAAATTGAGGCAAATCAAAACCCATAGCCTCATAAAGAGCAATTTGTCTTGGCATATTAGAAATATGATCTTCGCCGCGAATAACATGAGTAATTTTCATTAATGCATCGTCTACAACAACTGCAAAATTATAAGAAGGAGATCCATCAGATTTTAATAAGACAAAATCAGATAATAAAGAACAATCAAACTCTATTTCATCGCGTACTAAATCTTTAAATTTTATAAGTTTATTTTCTGTCATTTTAAATCGAATTGCATAAGCTTTTCCTTGATCTAAACTTTCTTGAACTTCTTCTGTTGTCATCTCAGAAGATCTACGTGAATGTATGTAGGCTATGCCTTTTTTCTTTGCCGATTCTTTTTCACGCTCAAGATCCTCATCTGTTAAAAAACAATAATAAGCTAAATTCTTTTTCACTAAATCTTCCGCAAGTTTTTTATATAAACCTTCTCTAATACGTTCTGACTGGCGATAAAACACACATTCGCCACCTTCTTTTGGCCCCTCATCACAATCTAGCCCTAACCAATCAATTCCTTCATAAATATTTTCTTCATACTCTTTTTTAGATCTAAGCTTATCTGTATCTTCAATTCTTAAAATCATTTTTCCATTATTT
>CAXBWG010000196.1:0-2913 GCA_963979105.1 uncultured bacterium
GTGTTGTTTATAAATTATTGAATTCTTCACGTTTAAATTCGTCTTTGCTTAATTTAAAGATCCGATCTTTTGCACGTAACGATGAAATGACATCTGTTATTTTTGAAGGTGATACTGTATTGGGGTATCCGGCTTCTTTGAAATTAGTTAAAGAAAAACTTGAAGATAAACATATTATGATTGGCTTTGTTGAATTTGTTAAGCAAAATGGGATTAAGTATCTTATTTCTAATAATTCAAAAAATGTATTTACAGTTCATCAAGTTGGGTTTGATTATTTTCAATCTTTGTCTAAAGATAAACTGCAGGCTCGCTATGTTCGTGCAATTCGTGAACGAAATATGGATATGATATTTTTGCATCCGTTTATTCAATCTCGAAATGAAAAGTCGTTATTAGATTTTAATTTTGATTTCTTTAATGACACTATTGAAGAAATCAAATCGTATGGATATGTGATTAATCAAGTTCCACAATTTCCTGCGCAGTCTTATTTTTCTGCATCTAAAGCTGAATTTTTAATGTTAGCTTTTGGTGTTTTTTCTACAATTTTATTTATGATTAGTTATTTTTTTAAATTATCTTTTTTAAATATATTTTTCTTTTATTTAGTGTCTATGGGATCTGTTTATTTATCGATGTTTCTTGGTTATTTTTTGGGTGTTTCTCAAGCTCTTTCGCTATTTGTGGCTATTGCTTTTCCAACATTGGCAATTATTTCTCAGTTTCCTCAGTCGTTTCGTAAGGAACCTTTTTCTGCACGTGTATTAAAAGGGTGTTATTATTTGGTTCGGGTTGCGGGTATTTGTTTTGTGGGGGCTGTGTTTATTATAGGGTTTTTATCTGATGAGCTTTTTTTAAAGGGAATTCATCGGTTTTGGGGAGTAAAACTATCTTTTCTTTTACCTTTGATTTTAATTGGATTGTTTTTTTATTTACGGCCTAATCGTGTTAAAAATACTTTTTATGTATTAAAGCGACTATATTATGCGCCGGTTAGAACTGCAGGTTTAGTTTCAATATTTTTTATTCTTATATTTTTAGTTATTATGATTATTCGCTCTGGTAATTTAATTGTTTTACCTTCCTTGCTTTTAGAAAGTGAATTTAGGTTGTTTTTTGAAGAAACTTTTTTTGTGCGTCCTAGAACTAAGGAGTTTTTGATTGGGTATCCTTTTTTATTGTTATCTTTTATTTATGTTGATTCAAAAATTTCTAGGTTATGGTTATGGTTTTTTAATATTATTGGATCTGTGGCGCTTATTTCTTTTGTTAATTCGTTTTGTCATTTAAATACGCCATTACAAATTTCTATTTATCGGTCTGTATTAGGGGTGTTTTTAGGTGTTGTATTTACGTTTATTTATTTGTTTATTTATAAGTTTTTTACATTGTTATTTCGTAGACGTTTTATATTATGAATTTAGAACGTTCAAATTTTGATCGTTTACAACATTCTATAAATTTTTTTTTTAAGGATAAATCGTTTTTAATTCAAGCTTGTACTCATAGTTCTGCATTTAAAAAAAAGGCAGGTAAAGTAATTAATAATGAACGGTTAGAATTTTTAGGGGATGCTGTTTTAAAATTAATAATGTCAAATCATTTATTTTCTAAATTTTCTAATTATGATGAAGGTGACTTGTCTAAATTAAGAGCGTATTTTGTTTCTGATTTATTTATATCTAAGTTAGCGCGATTTATTGATTTAGGCTCTTATATTATTTTTTCTAAGGCAGAGCAGCGTTTAGGAGCTTCTAATCGAAATTCTATCTTAGCTAATGCGCTGGAGGCTCTTCTTGGCGCTTGTTTTTTAGATCAAGGGCTATTGGCAACTAAGGATATGTTTTTTAATTTGTTTAATCAGATTCCTATAGATTACGCTGATGCCGTTGATTTTAAGTCCCAGTTACAAGAAATTTGTCAAAAAAATAAAGTTAATTTGCCTTTGTATACTGTTGTTAAGCAGTGTGGCCCTGAGCATCAAAAAGAATTTTTTGTTAAGGCTAAAATTTTAATTTTTGATATGATTGTGTTTGCTCAAGGAACTGCTTTTACAAAAAAAAATGCAGAACAGCTTGCTGCAAAACAAGTGTTATTTATTATAAATAGAGTTTAACGTGTCTATTAGGTATTGTTTGAAATGTGATTCTATTTTTAATGACTCTAAAAGTCTCTTTTTGAATGAGTTATATTATTGTGTTCAGTGTAATCAGGTTTTAATTTATTTTGGTCGTGAAGTGGGTTTTGTTTCTGAAAAAATTATTCTTGATGCGTATGACTTATTACATCCATTTCAACCGGTTAAGGATTTTAAAGGGGTATATAAATCCTATGGCTCTGTAGCTATTGATCGTGGCGTTTTAGAATGTGAGGATATTTTGAAAAATTTTCCTCATGATCGTAATGCGTTATTTTATTTAAGTAAATATTATTGGAATTTAAATGAGTTAAAAAAGTCGTGGCATTTTTTTTCTAATTTACTTGATAATTTTGAACTTGAATCTGAAGAAGCGGAGTTTTATGTTAATTATTTGTTATATAAAAAAGAGTATTCTACTATTTTAACATTTCTTGATGTCTCTAAAACACGATTTAATCAATTTTTTTTGTTTCATTATCAGGGTATTGCTAATTTAGCTATTGGAAAGTATAAAAAAGCATTATTAAACTTTTATAGGTCTTTATCTTACTGTAAAGATACTGTTCGAGAAAAAAAAATAAAGGACATTATTAAAAAACTTAATGCTTACATTGAAAGTCGCTAAATGCGGTGTCTTTAAAAATTCTCTTAAATAATTTAGAATATAGATTCACAAGTGGGGTGTAGCCAAGCGGCAAGGCAACGGGTTTTGGTCTCGTGATCGTTGGTTCGAATCCAGCCCCCCCAGCCAGTTTTTACTTTTGTTCGCC
>CAXBWG010000197.1:0-2893 GCA_963979105.1 uncultured bacterium
AACATGTTCTAACCCAGCAGGAGATATTTCAACTAATTTAGCTGCTAATTCCTTAGCTGGTTTATGTGTTAGCCCCCCAAGCATGACGTGAGCTAATGTGTTTACCTGATCTGTAATAGCCCGATTTATTTGAGGGTGGTTATAGCCATGAATCGCACAGCACCACGATGAAATACCATCTATAAGCTTGGCTCCATCTGTGCATTCAAGATAAACTCCGCTTGCAGATTTTATCTCAAGAGGCGTTTTCATGTGCTTATGTTGTTGATATGGGTACCATAAAGGAGATGAATTTTTTTTCATGATTTTGAGAACTAGTATAAAAGGTAAGCTAATATGATGAAAGAGTCAGAGTCTTATAGCTCCTTATTTTATATCCCTATAACAAGACTTATAACATATGTTAAAATAACATTCACATGAAATTTCCAATATTTAATTATATAAGTAAATTTACAGGGTTAGTTACAAAGATTTACATTCCATTTCCACTAAATATTTTAGTGTTTTGGTGTGTAAAAAGGGTATTAGGAATTTCTCTGAAAGATAGTGACTTAAAATTATCAGAGATTAAAACTGTAAATCAGTTATTTACTCGAACGTTAATCTCTAAAGATCGCCCTATATCAAACACCGCTAATTTTGTAGTCCCGTGTGATTCTAAGTTTGTGGCAGCTGTTAGCATAACAGATAAAAGTAGCATTAAAATAAAAAATATTTCACTTGATTTAAATCTTTTTTTACAAACAAACTTAACACATTATAAAGCGGCTTTATTATCGTTTTATTTATCACCAAAAGATTGTCATCATGTATTTATGCCTACAGATGCTCAAATTCAGGCAGTGACTCATATTCCAGGAAATCTTTATCCAGTAAGTCCATTACTTGCAAGGGTGTTTCCTAGAGCCTTTATAGAAAATGAGCGAGTTGTTATTACTTGCAAATCAGCAGATACAACCTGGTATCTTGTGTTTGTAGGGGCTTTAAATGTAGGTAAAATTCATATTAAATTTTGTCCAGAGTGCCAAACAAATTGTAATCAAAAAAAAGTAACTCAATATAATGCTGGGTTTGCACTAAAAAAAGGAGATCCGTTAGGCTATTTTGAAATGGGGTCATCTGTACTTATAGTTCATCCAGAGTTAAATGAATCGCAATTTGATGAGTTTGTAGATACACACGTTTGCTACGGTGAAAAACTAATTTAGATTACCCTGCTTAGAAAGTTAATGGTACTGATTATTAGAATTTAATTCTAGGGTAACAAATTTTTGATTGTATCAATAATTTCAGAATGAATAAGTGATGGGTTTTCTTTTAAGATAAGTGAAAGAAACTGGTTAAGATTAATTAATTTTGTTTGCTTGGTTTTAATAGAAAAAATGTAATGTAAAATAATAAAAAATCGCCATGGAATAAAGTAATCTGAGTGTTGAAGAAATCTGTAAAAAAAGGTTTCAAACTCTTTGTATTTTTCACATTTACATAAACTTAAACAATATTGGTATAAAATTCCGGAATGTTTTAATGAGTGCAAATTTAATTTATTAACTAATTCAATAACCTGTTTTGGTTTGTTTTCGAGTTGAAATAGTTTTGCCTTTAAAAAATATGCAGATCTAGAAAATTTAGGTTCAGATTTAATTAGTATATCTAAATTATAATGCGCGTGCTCATAATGTTTATGATCGATTAAAATTTCACAAAGTCTAATGTTAAATTCATAGTCTTTTTTTTCAAACTCAGAAAGAGTTAAGAGTTTTTTTGTTATGTAGGCTGAAATGCTTAACTGTTTAGTTTTTCTAGCTGAATAAGACTTTATTTGCTTAAATGTAGTATTTAGGCGGGTGTTTCCAGGTGTATTAAACGCTTGTTTAAATGTAGATCTAATAGCTGTATTGGATTTTAGCCTATGAAGCATTAAACATTGGCTTTCACCCTTTTTAAATTCTGTTTGTTCAAAAAAAACGTTATGTTTAGTTGCTAGATAATGTAAATGTGGAAACGAAATGCTATAAAAATTACACATGCCATAAGTTGCTTTATAACTATTTTTACGAGTAGATAACGACTTGTTATTAGGTGTCCCAAAGTCAAAAATAATAGCCATTTGAGAAGTGTTTAATTGGCGAGTTAGTTTATTTATACAGTCTAGGCTATCTATAGATAGATTAAATTTATGAGGGGCACTTGTTTTATTTTTACTAAGAATTTCGGTGGCTAGTTTGTGTTTATACAGCTCATGAGTTGTAGGTAATTCAAAACGTTTAAACGATTCTTTTATACAATGCGATAATTTTAATGAGGACTCATTAGAGTTAAGTTTTAAAATATATTTAGATAGTGTTTTTGCATCGTAATATTTAAGTTTTTGTTTACTTGAGGTTATTAAATAGTCGGTATTATCAATATAAGAGGTTATTTTCCATTCGTAAAATTTACCGTTATCTACTTCTAAATGATAGGTATCTAGGCAATCTAGCAAATAACACATAATTGCAATGTCAAATGAAGCTAACGTTGAATAAGAATCGGTAAGAGGGTTAAAGCATTTGTACATAATCTGAGAGTTATGTGTGTATTGAGCTTGCATTTGCTTAATTAAAACAGGATTTGAATCTGTAATAAGTAATGTAATGCTTACAGAAGCTGTTTGAGGATCCTTAGCTAAAATAGATAAGATTTCATGGCTTAATTTACCACTTCCTGCACCTAACTCGAGTAGTGTAATTGCTGATTTTTTTGTTGATTTAATATATGTTTTAATTAAAGAGCAAAATCGGTTTGCTAAAATAGAGCCTGTTGAATATGAGAATGGGACTTTATGGTTAAAAAATGTATCTATGCCATCATCAAAACAGCGGTTTGAAAATGTGTTTCGAATACTTTT
>CAXBWG010000198.1:0-2878 GCA_963979105.1 uncultured bacterium
TCCACCTTTAACTGTTAAAATTCCAGCCCCTTTCAAAATAACATCTTTACTAGACGCCCATTTATTAAGCTTACCTTTTAAAACAACACCTATTAATTTAGGAAATTTTAATTCCCAAGGCATTCCTGCCATCACATCTACAGCATCCGCACCCCCAACACCTACAGATACCATACCTAATCCACCTGCGTTTACAGTATGAGAATCTGTACCAATTAATAATCCGCCTGGAAACGCATAATTTTCTAAAACCACCTGATGAATAATTCCTGCACCTGGCTTCCAAAACCCTAATCCATATTTATTTGAATTAGACGTTAAAAAATCATAAACTTCTTTATTAACCATTAAAGCCTCAGATAAATCTTTTTGAGCACCATCTTGAGCTAGAATTAAATGATCGCAATGAACAGTTGAAGGCACTGCAACCTTCTTTTTTCCTGCCTGCATAAACTGTAACAACGCCATTTGAGCCGTTGCATCTTGCATGGCTATTCTATCTGGAGAAAACAACACATAATCTTCCCCCCTTACAAAGGGGCGTTTAGGTAACTGTGCACAATGTGCATACAAAATCTTTTCTGTAAGTGTTAAAGGATGATTTACAACAGACCTAACTTGTTTAATCTTTTGAGAATAGTCTTTATAAAAGTTTTTTATTTTATCATAATCAAACATAAATTTACCTTTCTAATTAAATACTTATAATTTTCACAACAACACATTAATTTATTCCAAAAAACAGCAACATTTAAACATTAAATATTTTAAAAACTTATTCACTATCTAAAACCACTGTTATTTCAGAAGGTTTAAATAAAGACTTTCCGTTAAAAGAAAAATTATATTGTACATTATCTAATTCCAAAAGGTCCAATAAAGATGGATAAATATCATCTAACCTTCCTTTTCTATAAGATTTTTTTGTAGAAACAATCCAACCTTCTGCTTTTCTTAATTGAGTTTTAATATGATATCCATAATTAGTCGTAATCAAAAACTCCGTATCTTCAAAAACACCTTTCTCTTTCAATGCAGAAATAATTTTCCCAATAGATCTATCTGTATTTATTAAAGCCTGAGAATATAAAACAGACCCTTCTCTATATCTCCACCCTATGTAATCCACATTTGTATAATTTACAACAAGAAAAAACGGATCAACTTGATCGTTAATAAATGCAGCAACCTTTCTTCCTAAGACAAGAGATTTCACATAAACTAAATCTCCACTATTTGTAAAATCAAGTAACTGAGAAAGAGCTGCTTCTGTATTAATATTATACGACTTATCAATTGGAGTTGTTAAAAAACTTCTAATTGTTAAATCAGGTTTTAACTGCTGAACCATTTCAAAAAAAGAATTTTCCACATAATAATTACTTTTAAACCCTGAATATAGCATAAACGTAGATTCATTATGTTTTAATTCGTTATTATTTATTCCTAAATTCCTATAATTTCCACGTGCAATTATTTTATTATAATTAGGAAGTTTACCTTTTTTAATTAACGAATATAAGCTATCTCTACTTACACCTTCTATAACAATATAAATAACATTTTTAGAATACAATTCTACAGTCGAAAAAAACAAAAAAAAGCATAAAAATAAACTTAAAAAAACTCTCATGAGATTATATTAAAATACCATAAATAAAAAATATAAGCTATTTTTTTAACCTTAAAAACATAGTTTATAGTACCCTTTTAAATACCCCTAAACTCATTTTAAAACTAAAAATAAATACCAAATAACTTATTATTATTACATTTTTTTTAAACATGGCTATTTCAGCCCATTATACTATGTTATGTAAATTCAGTTTCATTTTTCGGGTTTAAGTACCCGTTTTTTATTAATTGAAAATACAAGTCTAAAAAATCAGACAAACTCAAATGATCAGCTCTTAAATTTGAACGCTCACTAAAAAATTCCAAAGACTTTATTTGCTTATCCAAAGCTTTATAAGGGTTATTGATTAACGAAGTTGTAATTTTCTTTCTTTTTCCCCAAAAGATAGATTTAACAAGCAATTCAAATAATTCGAGATCTACATTTTCAGGATTTTTTTTAGGAACCAACTTCAACATTGAAGAATCTATCTTAGGAACAGGTACAAAACAGTTTTTAGAAATATCAAACAAAACAGAAACATGAAAATGAAACTGAATAAATACAGTTAATGCCGTATAGTCTTTAGACCCTGGTTTAGCTATACATTTTCGTGCAAATTCTTTTTGAACCATTAACGTTAAATCTATAAAACTATCTTTACTATAGGCAAATTTTTGAATTAATTTAGCAGATAAATAATACGGAATATTAGCAACCACTCTTAATTTATTTAAAAAACTATTAAAATCTACTTTTAAAATATCGTTATGCACCCATTCTATGTTTGAATACTGAGCCAATAATTGACTCGTCTTTTCCACTAATTCTGAATCAATTTCTACTACAATAAGTTGTTTTACATGTGGTTGAATCGCTTTAGTTAAAATACCTTCGCCACATCCTATCTCTAAAACAAAATCAGATTTATTTAACTGAACATGCTTTAAAATTTTTAAAATAATATTATTATCAGATAAAAACACCTGACCTAATTTAGGTCGCCTCATTTTAATTAATCATCCGAATAGCTAATCTGGTAGCTGCTAACAATGAATCTATAGAAGACAGCTGTTCATAAGCACGATCAACCCCAGTCCCATGATCTGGTGATGTACGCACAAAGGGTAAGCCTATAGTTGTATTAACTGCCTCATGAAATGAATTTAATTTTACAGCAATAAGACCCTGATCATGATATAAAGCCAACACACAATCAAATTCACCTTTAGAGGCCCGATAAAATAAGGTATCAGGTGAATA
>CAXBWG010000199.1:0-2873 GCA_963979105.1 uncultured bacterium
AAAATTACTTTTCTTAATATAGGTAATTTAATTTCTGCGTTTGTACCCACTGTAACAACGACAGGGTCAGACTCTGTTGTGTTCTCATCTGAATTATTTACTTCTTTGTCTCCAGATAAGTTAGAAATTATGTTTTTTGCATTAATTCCAAAAATTCCTTCTATATTATTTTTTTCATACTGGGTTGCAAATCCCAAATCTAAACCAAAACCATTAGAGGAGTACCAGCTTATGTCTTGTTCATTAATATTATTTATATGCTGTAAAATCTCAGTTTGTGTAAAAACAGCTACGTCGTTTCCTGTGGTTTTGTCATATATTGAATTTCGAAATGTATATTTAGGTGAAATTCCAAAAGAGTACATGTGATTTTTTATAAAAAATTCTTTAGAAATGCCAGCCTGTATAATAGTAGATGCTTTTCCCGCTAAATATAATGTGGGTGATGATTTACGAAGAAGTTTTCCTTCAATTTGACTTGTCGTATAAATTTTTACTCCAAAGTTTGGCATTGTTATGCTTAATCCTGGAGATATTGCGCCATTTAAACTGAAATCCATTGGAACTAATGATTTTAGTTCTTCCATTTGTTCTGTAGCTGTTCCTGTTGCATCTGATAAATTTTTCAATGTATCTTGATTGTCTATATAGTCTGTACTTAATCCAACACTTATTTTTGGAAATGCTAAACTAAAATTCTTTTTATAAGATAATAATGCCGAATTTCGATTAAACTGATGTGAGTTTTTTGTGTGAGCTACAGTAGTTGCGCCCATTGCTTTTTCTCTAACTGTATAAATTTCATATATTTCTTGGCTAGCATAAGATGTAACGGGAATTAAAAGAAAAAATAAACTATAAGTTAGAAGTTGATTTGAAATACTTTGTTTTTTGTTGTTCATTAGTTAATTCCCAAAAATAGTTGTTAGCTCTTGTTCTATTAAGCTTTGTTCTGATTGGTTTGTTAAATCTCCATTGCTATCAAAATTTCCAGAAAATGTATATTGAGTGCCATCGGATTTAGTATAGGTGTTGCCATTTTTGGCGGCTGTATGTAATTCATTTATTTTATTTATACTAGTTTTTACTTCTTCTATTTGAGTTTCTTGGTCATCTGTAAATGAATTCGAATCTTCTAAACCAGATAACCCCGACGTTGCATAATCTAATGTTGTTTTTGTTGTGTCTGTTGGATCTGGATACATCATTGTCTCTAGTGTCTCATAATAAGACTTTGAGCTATCTTTAAGCGTAATATTTCCCGTATCACTTATTATTATTCCTTCATCTACTACAGATGAAACTACTGCTATGTTTGTTATTCCTTTCATTAAGTTTTGATCATTACTTCCCTGTACTCCATTGTTTTCAGCGTTATCTATTTCTTTTGCGGCTTCAATTAGGGACTCTTTTTTTGTTTCATCTATTTTTAATGCATTAAAATTATTAATACTAGGATTGTCTACTGTTTCAGCTATATCGCCTAATACATCTAGGGGAGATAACCCTGCTTTAGAAATTATAGCTTCTGCTTTAATTAATTGGGCTTCACCTTTTTCATTATTTGTTTTTTTAGAATTATTTATTATTGAGTCTGCATTATCGATTATTTTTTGTAAATCTTCCGTAGATTCTGCATATTCTAGTTGATTAATTAGGTTATCTGTTGTGTTTTCTTCGTCGTCAAATGATTCAAAAAGGTTATTTCCGCATGAAGATAGAGAGATTGCACAAATTAAAATTATTAAAAACTTAATCATATTTTAATAATATAACATATACATTTTAATTGACAATTAAAAATTTATTTTAAATTTACTATTATAAGGTGCTACTTTATGTTTATTATTTTTTTCATATGTCGATAACTATTATGTGACTTATTTTCTTATAATATTTTTGTTAATTGGTAATTGTGTTTTATGTAGTGATTATTCTAAAGCTAATTATGCTAAAGATATTCATATGCAGATAATTAAAACGTATACATTTAAAATTAATTCAAATTATTTCAAACGAGAAAATGTATTAAAATTAACTTATTTTTCTTTAAAAAATTCTAATTATGAAACTTCTTATATATATGAAAGTAAAGATGGCTTAGAAAAGTTGTATCATGACTTTAATAGTTCTATGTCTGTGGTTCAGCGGCTATATTATGAGTTTCCTACCCCAGCTCAACTTGCTCAGTTTTTAGCTACGGGAGACATGAGCTTTAATTCTTATTTGTTTGTAGATATGGATGTGGATTATTTACAAGACTCACAACAAGTTAAAAGTATTTCTGTGTCTGATGCAGTTATTTCATTTGGGCTTCAAGGAAAAGATTTAATAGCTAATAATTTTAATATAGCAGATAACACAACGCTAATTGATGTCGATTTTAATATTCCTTATTCGTTTAATGCGTTTTAATTTTTAGGGGTTGATCTTTTCTTAATTGATTTTAAAAGTCCATTAAATATAAAAAAATGTACAGGGTAAAGACTATACCAGTATAATTTTCCTAATAAACCGTTTGGATCGAAAATAGCAGTTATATAAACATTACATTTAGATTCGCTTATTTCTTTTAACTCAAATTCTAGCCACGCTTTACCTGGTAATTTCATTTCCGCAAAAAGTCGAAGAATTTTTGGGGGGCTAAATTGTTGAACTCTCCACCAATCTATAAAGTCTCCTTCATGAAGTTCTTCTGGGTGCTTTCTCCCTCTCTTGTGTCCTGTTCCTTGAAATAAAATATCTACTAGTCCTCTGATTTTCCATAAAAATGTAGCATAGTACCAACCGTTTTTGCCTCCAATTTTTTGTATGGTTTTAAAACAATTTTGAATGTTTGAATTTATTTCAATGTTCTTAGTGTAAATTAATTT
>CAXBWG010000200.1:0-2862 GCA_963979105.1 uncultured bacterium
GGCATAAATTCCTGCGGCGTGAGCAGCTGGCCCTGATCCAATAATAATTACATGTCTCTTTTTATTCATTATGTTTTCTCCCTAGCCATTTTCAAAAAAGTTTAAAAATGAGTTATTTGTATCATCTGATTTTTGAGTATTCCAAAAGCCCTCATCCGCACTATCATATTGACTAGGTTCTTTACCTTTCCAATATTTTTCTGAGTGTACATATTCTTTTGGACTAAATTGTGTTGCTAGTTTTTCTGTTAACCAATTTACCTTTACTGTGGTTAAGCCTATTGGGCGTTTAAAATCTTGAGCTGGCATTTTTTGAGTAGCTTCTTTCATATACTCTTTCCACATTAATGCAGGCACCCAGCCCCCTGTTACTTTCATTGTTGGACTGTTATCATCATTCCCAACCCAAGTAGCGCAAACAAGCTGAGGTACAAACCCTACAAACCACGCGTCTCTATAATCAGAGGTAGTTCCTGTTTTTCCTGCAACTGGGCGAGGTAGGTTAGCTAGTTTTCCTGTGCCATATTTAACAACACCTTTCATCATCTCAATTAATACTGCAATTAAATTAGAGTTATACACTTTTGTTACTTGCGATTTGTGTTCGTATAACGATGTTCCATCTCTATCTTCAATCCGAATAATTCCAACGGGATCACTTAGTTTACCTAAAGTTGCGAGCGCTCCATAAGCAGATGTAAGTTCTATCATTGTGACTTCATTTACGCCCAACGGTAATGATAATATAGGCTGAAGAGGTGATTTAATTCCTAAGCTTTTAGCAACACGCGCAGTATGTTTTGGGCCAATTAAATAGTTTAATTTAATTGCAACAATATTAATAGAACGTTCTAGTGCCTTACGCATAGATAACTTGCCTTTGAATTTTTGAGAGTAATTTTGAGGACTGTAAGGCCCTTCGGAAGTATTAAATGTAACTGGAGTATCATTAATTATAGACCCAGGTGAAAACCCTTTTTCTAATGCGGCTAAATATAAAAATGGTTTAAAAGAAGAGCCGGGCTGACGCTTTGATTGTGTTGTTCGATTAAATTGATTATCTAAAAAGCTTTTACCGCCTACCATAGTTTTTATATGTCCAAACCGGGGATCAATTGCAAGCAGGGCTGCTTGAGAATAATTTAGCGATGGAACTTTTTGTTTCATCGAGCGAATCCAATGTGGAGAGTTTCCATAATTGATATACTTTTCAATAATTTTTTCTGCTTTTTCTTGAAGATTATAATTTAGTGTTGTGTATACTTTCATTCCCGATGTATAGGTTACTTCTTCACCATACATTTCTGTTAATTGTTTTAAAATATAGGTAGTAAAATAGGGCGCTTTGTAGCGAAGCTTTTTACGCTTAACAATTTTTAGTTTTGCAACATAGGCATTGTTTGCTTCTGCTTTTGTGATTAATCCAAGTTTTGTTACTCTATTTAAAACAAGTAGTTGTCGTTTTTTTGCACCCGAAAAGTTTCGAATAGGACTATAAAGTTCAGGGCCAGTTAAAATCCCGACTAACATAGCAGATTCAGAAATATTAAGCTCGTCTGCTGATTTATTAAAATATAAGTGAGCGGCAGATTCAATTCCATAAGCATTATGCCCCCAATAAACTTGGTTTAAATACATCTGTAATATTTCTGGTTTGGTATATCTACGCTCAATTTGCACTGCTAAAATCGCTTCTGCTATTTTTCGTGATAAATTTCTATTTCGTGTTAAAAATAAGTTTCTAGCTAATTGTTGTGTTAATGTGGAGCCGCCTTCTACAAAGCGTTTTTTCTTGATGTTTCTAAGCATGGCCCTCATAATTCCTATAACATCGATACCATTATGTTTATAAAAACGAGCATCTTCAATTGATACAACAGTTTGTTTGAAAACAGGCGCAATATTCTCAATAGGAACAAGCACTCGGTTTTCTTCTTTGTGAAGCTCTGCTAAAACAATACCGTCCTCAGAGTATATTTTTGTAGTTTCTGCAGGAATGTAGGTGCTAATCGATTCAACATCGGGAAGATCTCTTGAAATATTCCACACAATAAACGACACCGCAATTAAACCTAAAACAGAAATCCCTGCAAAAAACAAAATAACGCTACGAATAAAGGTGTTAAGTTTTTTGCGTTGTTTTTTACGCGAATGAAACCGTGCCCCAATAGACTTTTTGGAGGCGCTTGTAAGTTTTCCTATAGAATATCTAGATCTAAAAATCAAAGTTTTCTCCTATTGATAATTACGCTAACATTTATTTTAGCATATTTAAGTAGACAGACAATATAGCCTAGTTATAGATCTAAAAAAACATAATATAATAAACTGCATAGTTTTTTATTTAATTACTAGTTTAAAAAATTTACGTTTTCCAATTTTAACTAAAATTTCATTTTTTTCAAACAGATAATGCGGATCCGCAAGCTTCTCTCCATCAATACTTATTCCGCCTTGATTAATTAATCTAATAGTTTCTTTTTTAGATGTTAAGACGCTTTCTGAAACAATCCAATCGACAAGTTTTGTATTTGCTATAACTTTTTTTTCAGGGACATTAACTGGAATTTCTTTTTTTGAAAATACAGTTTTAAAATGTTCGTAGGCAGATATGCTTGATTGTTTATCATGAAAGAAGTTAACTAAATATTGGCCAAGTTCAACTTTAACATCTCTTGGGTTAAGTTCGTTGTTTGTGATTGCGAGATTAATGTTAGTAATTTCATGAGTTGATTTATTTGTAAGCAAGGTTAAATAGCGTACAAGGAGGGTATCTGGAATAGACATGATTTTTCCAAACATGTCTTCTGGATTATCTAAAATTCCAATATGATTGTTTAACGATTTAGACATCTTTTTTAC
>CAXBWG010000201.1:0-2842 GCA_963979105.1 uncultured bacterium
TCATAATCTACGAAGGCTTCATAGTCGTGAGATTTAGCGCAACTAATAGCGTAATGATCGGGATTTGATGATTGAATTACAACGTGTCCTGGTTTTTTACCTCTACCGGCTCTACCTGCAACTTGCATTAAAAGCTGAAACGAGTTTTCAGCAGACGAAAAATCTGGAATATTAAGTTGGGTATCAATACCTAACACACCTACTAACGTTACATCTTCTATGTGATGGCCCTTTGCAATAAGCTGTGTTCCAATAAGAATATCTCCAGTACTTTTAAATTCTGTTAAAATAGCTTCCATTTGTGTCGCTGTTTTAGCGGTATCTTTATCTAGGCGCACAATAGCTGCTTTGGGAAACTGGTTACGTACATCGAGTTCGATTTTTTGAATACCATAACCTCCAAATGCTAAATGAGGGCGTTTGCAATGTGAGCACGTATGCGTAAACGGAAACTGCTTATCGCATCTATGGCATCTAAACGTTTTATCTTGATGATAGGTAAAACTTAACGTGCATTCGGGGCAACTATGAATAGTATTACAGCTACTGCATTGAATGTAAGGGGCATAACCACGCCTGTTAAGTAATAAAATCACTTTTTCTTTAGCGTCAACTTTTTGTGAAACAAGATCTATTAGTCGTTCAGATAAGCTATGTTTTGATTGTTTTTTTGTTCGCATATCAACAACTTCTATTGAGGGAAGACTGCTTCCGCTAGCTCTGTTAGCTAAATAAGAGTAGCTACTTGCAACATCTTTTGTATTTACATTTTTTTTAGTAGTAAGATATGTCGAAATAGAAGGCGTAGCAGAGCCTAAAACTAAACTGCATTTATGATATTTACAGCGCCATTTTGCAATGTCGTGAGTGTAATAACGCGGATGGGTATCTTGTTTATAGGAATTATCGTGTTCTTCATCGATAATAATCATGCCGAGTTTTTTTACAGGAGAAAACATAACAGATCTAGGGCCAATTATTACAGATACTACACCAGCTTTAATGCTTTCCCAGCCAATATCGCGCTGTTTGGGAGTAAGGCCAGAGTGTAGAACAATAATATGATCAGAAAATCGGCGTCGAAACTGATCTCTAAATTGAGGTGTAAGTGAGATTTCTGGGCAACAAATAATTATTTGTGATTTATTTTTAATACATTCATGAGCAAGACGCATGTAAATTTCTGTTTTTCCACTACCTGTAATCCCATGAATTAAATGTTCGCTGTATCCAATAGAAGTTGAAATAGTTAAGAATGTACGTGCTTGTTCGGGAGTTAATTGGTGTTCAGAAGGTGTTATATCTGTATTTGATAAGCTAATTGGATCTCGTTTTTTTCTGTTTCCAACAATGCATTGGTAGGCTTTAAATGGCGTTGTCTGGTAGAAATGACTAAACCATTTAATACATTCAATTTGTTCTGTGGATAGTGAGTTTTTTTTAAAATTTAAGTCTAAAATCGATTTTGTCTTAGATATAACTGGGTTTGCATTTTTAGGTAAGAAATCCACAATAACACCTTCTGCTTTGGCATAGCCCAAAGGAATATAAACATGAGTACCAATAGTGCAATTGGAACTTAATTCTTCTGGGAGTTCATAGGTAAGAAGTGCATTAATTCCTCTAAATATGCAACATTGAACAAGCTGTGTCATAGTCTATTAATGTAGCATATCCTTACTAAATCGACAGGTGATAAAAAAATTATTCCTGTTCTTAAAGGTGATTTTTAGGTAAAATTATAAAAACCAACAAAACAGTATTTTTAAATTCGGTAAGGAGCTTACTTTATGACACAATTATTAGCAGGAAAAAAGGGTATCATTTTTGGTGTAAGTAACAAGCGTGGTATTGCATATGCAATTGCAAAAGCCTTACATGATCAAGGTGCAGAAGTTGCATTTACCTATGCTAATGAACTTATGAAAGGCCGTGTAAGCCCAATAGCCGAAGAAATGAATTCTAAAATTATTATGGAATGCGATGTAACCAATGAAGACCATATTAAAAACGTATTTGATGCTTATAAAAAAGAGTATGGCGGATGTGATTTTATAGTACATGCTGTTGCGTTTGCTAATAGAGACGATTTAACTGGCGATTTTTCTAGTGTAGATAAGCAAGGTTGGGATACCGCGATGCATGTAAGTGCGTATTCATTAATAGCTATATCACGTGCTGCAAAAGGGTTAATGAACGATAGCGGTTCTATTTTAGCCTTAACTTATTTAGGTGGCGAAAAATATGTTCCAAATTACAATATAATGGGTGTTGCAAAAGCCGCTCTTGAGTGTTCTGTTCGTTATTTAGCGGCAGAGTTTGGAGAAATTGGTGTTCGAGTAAACGCATTATCTGCAGGGCCTATAAAAACGCTAGCTTTTAAAGGTATAAGTGGATCAGATATTTTATTAAAAATTAATAAAGTAAGATCTCCAATGAAACGAAATATTACCTTAGAAGAAGTAGGATCTGCTGGATTATATTTTGTATCGCCTTTATCTTCAGCTGTAACGGGAGAAACCCATCATGTTGATTGCGGTGTTCATTGTGTAGCCATTTCAAAAGAAGACGCAGAATACTACCAACAAAAGTAGATTTTTAGGTATAGTTAATTAAATATTAGGTCTAGTTAATTAAATCGTTAACTAAGCAGGCTAATACTCCTTAGTGTATTTTTCTTTCTTTTTCTTACAGATGTTTTTTAGGGGCTTTATCAGCCCCCTTTCCCCCTGATTTACTTTTTTTGGTGAAAAAAAGTAACAAAAATCACTTTTTTTTGGGATCGTGACCACGGGAGTTTTGTCCAATCAGCAGCACAATTCCCTTTGTACAGCGCTCAGAA
>CAXBWG010000202.1:0-2828 GCA_963979105.1 uncultured bacterium
TTAGAATTCGTCATCTGGGCTTGATGTGCATTTGTGTTTGTGTCACCTGTATAATGAAGTTCGCTTCCATCTGGTGTTCCATTGCTATTTGAATCTTCTTTTTCCGGATCTAGATTATTATGAATTTCCCAGACATTTGTTAAGCCATCGTTATCATGATCATCTAGTGCATCTGGGGTGCCATTTCCGTTTGAATCTGAATTGTTTTTATCAAGAGATGCGAATTTATCTTCTGTAGTATCTCTTATTGTATCGTTGTCGCTATCTTTAAATTCTTCATGGGTGTTAACATCTATGTTTTCATTTAAAAACTCCATAGCGTTATCTAGGTCTTCTTGGTTAATGTTATCAACAAATTCTTCACTAATTTCGAAATCATTTTCAAATTTGTCCATCATTTCTTTATTTATAGCTAAGTTTTCGTCAAATTTAGATTCCATTTCTTTTTTTATTTCAAAATCGTCGTGAAAATGGTTAGCTACATCATCGTTGATTTGGGTAATTAAGCTTTCCATATCTTGATCAATTTCAAAATCATTTTCAAGAAAACGCGCAACATCAGAGTTGATTTCTTTTAGTTTAGATTTGTCTGCGTCTTTAATTTTATAGTCTTTATGCATGTGAGTCGCAACATCGCCATCTATTTCTGTAATAAGAGATTCCATAGATTGATCAATTTCAAAGGTATCTTCTAAGAAATCTGCAACGGCAGTATTTATTTCTTTAACTTTAGCTTTATCAGCGTCTGTAATTTTGTAGTCTTTATGAAAATGTTGTGCAATATCTCCATTTATTTCTGTAACTAGAGCGTTCATAGAGGCATCAATTTCAAAATCATTTTCAAGAAAACGCGCAACATCAGAGTTGATTTCTTTTAGTTTAGATTTGTCTGCGTCTTTAATTTTATAGTCTTTATGCATGTGAGTCGCAACATCGCCATCTATTTCTGTAATAAGGGATTCCATAGATTGATCGATTTCAAAATTGTCTTCAAACAAATCTGCAACAATCGAATTAATCACTTTAATTTTATCTTTCATAGCCGTAGTTATTTCAAAGTTATCACCATCAATAAATGTAGCAATTTCTGATGTGATTTCGCCTAATTTATCTTCGATAGACCGATCGATTTTAAAATTAGAATCAAATTTTGAAACCATATCATTATCAATTTTAACGGTGGTGTCGAATTTATTTACAACGGTTTTATCTACATTTACTAACAAATGTTTCATGGCAGAATCAATTTTAAAGTTAGAATCGAATTTATTTACAACATCTTTATCTATTTCTTTAAGTAATTCTCTTTTAGTTTCATCAATTTTATAGCCACTATGAAGGTGAGTTGCAACATCGCCATCTATTTCTGTTATAAGAGATTCCATAGATGAATCAATTTCAAAATTAACATCAAGTAAATCTGCAACATTTCCATCTATTTCTCTTAGTAATCCTTTTTTTGAATCATTAATAATATAATTTTCGTGAATATGTTCTGCAACAATGCCATATATTTCTGTAATGTTATCGGTATAATTTGCATCGATAGTAAATGAATCTGCCATGTGTGTAGCTAATTCTTTATTTATTTCAATTTGACTATCTAAATATTGTTTATCGTCGTTATCTAGTGCGAAGGCTGCAGTAGAAGAAGAATCAGGAAAATGTTTTACAAAGTCGTTGGTGTATTTAAACGAATCATCTAATTGTGCTTTTTGGTCATTTGTCATTTCCCAGGTATTAGCCAATTTTGTTTTATCGTCATTTTTTAATTTTTCAAAAGTGGTTCCATTTGGGATATAGTCGGTAAGGTTAGGTAATTCACACCCATCTTTAATTACCATAGGTGGTAGCACTTGCCCGCTATTGCTAAGATTTGTAACATAATCTTCTTCTAGTTTAAATCCATTTTCTAATTCGGTTTTTTGTCCAAGTGAAACAGTGTTTTTAAGTATGAAATCTTTTTTAAGTCTAGCCTGGCTCGGAAGCTGTGCAAGGGCGCCTGTATCGATGTCATCTGAAAAAGAAGTTCCCTCTGGTAAATTAATGTTAGGAGGTAGTGTAAATTTTTCAACAGAACTTTCAAATGCATCTGGAACATCTGGTAATACTAAATTTACTGGATATTCAGCAGATTCAGCCGTTGCAATAGCCGTCGTGTTTAAGCTTTGTTTAGCCGAATTAAATTTTTGTTGAACAGCTGCAGGAAGAGTAGGGGGGTTTTTTTCTAATTTGTCCATGTATTCATAAACTTGGTAGTTTTCTAGTTCGTCTATAGTGGTGTATTGGGTAGTAATAGGGATAGTAAGATCTGGGAGTTCATGATTTCCAATGTTTATTTCGTCGTAAATGTCATAAATTTCTTCTAAATTACTTTCGAGTTTTAATAGGTCAGCTGCAGGGATTGTATTGGCTTCAGCTAATAAATTACCAACTTTTTCATATAATTGTGTAAATACAGCCGTTGATTTAGCCGATGTTTTTTCATCTATATTAATATTTAAATTAGATTCATCATATTCAGGAACTAACGTTGATACCACTAATTTCTCTGGGCTTCCAGAAATAGTTAAATCTTTTGCAGCGCGAATAATAGTGTTTTTTAAAGTGTTTAAATCAACAGTGTTGGGGTCGTAACTAAAGGTATAATTACCATCTTTATCTGTAGTGGTACTAGTAATGCCTGTAACGGGTTCTTTGGTAACGGCATTAATAATCTCTACAGTAGCATCTGCTACGGGAGTTTCTATATTGGTAGACGAAGACGTTGCTAAATGTGCTTTTGTTAATACTCGTGTTGTTAATGTGGTACTAGGTACGGTTACTTG
>CAXBWG010000203.1:0-2820 GCA_963979105.1 uncultured bacterium
AGTAGAACAATTAGGATTAGCAATAATTTTATCCTCTTTTGTCAATTCTTTTGCATTAATTTCAGGAACAACTAGTTTTTTTGTTGAGTCCATTCTCCAAGCAGAAGAATTATCAATAACAACAGTTCCTTTTTCTGCAATTCCGTGAGTTTTATTTGGCGTTAGACTAAAAGGTTCAAAAGCTCTTATTGATTGAGTAAGTTTCCCCTTAGTCTCTAAAAATACAAGATCATCTGTAACCGTGTAAACATTCTTTTCAGCTCCTCGTCCAAGAAGAGTGCCTATTGGTATATGTTGTGAATGTTCTTGTTCTGGATATTTAATCCGAAGGTTGCGTTTTCCAGGAGTTAATCCTCGAAGTTCTTGTTGTAGGAAGTTAATATTCTCTTGTGTTAAACGGGGGGTTTTTTCTTGTTTACGTTCTGATTCTGAATCTCGATCTGAATCGGTAGCTTCGTTAGGGGCTTCATCTCGGTTTCGTTTTTTAGAATTACAAGGTTTATCACTGTCAGTGTCACTGTAATAAAATCTATCTGCTAGTTGATCTTGAGGTTTATGCTTGATCGTTTCTGATAAAATTTTGGGAGGTGAATTTAGAGTCCATGTAACTGAATTTTCTGAAGAGCCCCTTAATGACATAATTTTACTCCTGATTTTATTTTTTTATAACTATACTGGTAATTTAATAAAAATAATCGTAAAAAATTATTTTATATAGTTATAGAAAAACAAAAATATAGGAAATCAAAGTTAGTTTAATATTATATTAATATAAAATCAATAGTTTTTTTGATGATTATTTGTAGTATGAGTAAGAGCGGTGTTGATTGGGAGGTCGTTTGGTTGTTTGTTAATAGTAAAAAAATATATTTTTTGTATTTTCTTTAGTGAAAAAGATAGGTTTTTTGTTTGTTTTTTTTGTTTTGGAAAAATACTTAATTTAAGTTAGATTTTGTGTTTATTTTAGTTTTAATTTTAATGTATTTATTTTTTTTGAATAATGTTTTGGTTGATAAATGTGAAAAGGTTAAAAAAGTTTCTTTTTTTTAATTGTGAATTGTTTTTTTTGTAATAATTAATGTTTATAACTATAAAAATAAGGGTAAATATAGATATAAACATTTTTTTGGAGGAATGAGTGGCTCAATCAGGAACTGTAAACGATTTATTTGCTAAAATAAAAGATGAGCCCGATGAAATAACTAAAGTTGGGATTAAATCAGCACGAACCAATAGAAATACATACGATGACATTCAGATTAAAAATGTAAAGCGTGCTCAAAAAATTGCAATTGAATTAATTAAGCATGGGCATTATAAACATGCCTTATATGTGACATTGCCATTATGTAATCATATAATGGGTCCAAACAAAAATAGTGCTGTACAAACAATTTCGGCTGAATTTTTTAAGTATAAACAATCTAATGCTTTATTAAAAATTGCGTTAACACTAGCACCGTTAGCGGGACAATCTAAATCGACATTCGCCGCTGGACTTGCAAAACGTTTTGCAAGGCAAGGTCATGTTAAGCAAGCAACTCAGGTAGCGGAGTTATTAGAGGCTCATTCTGAGCATTATGCACATAAATCGGCACTTAATATATTTAATACAGACGATCCTAATAATAAATTTTTTGTAAAACCATTAGAGTTTGATCTTGATACTGGTTATGAAGTGGGAGTTCAGTTAGCGATAAAATGTGCAAAATCAAATAAGAATATATATAATCCAGTTCAGCGACGAAATATACAAACAGCTACAAACATTGGGTTAGATTTAGTTGCTAGAAAATCATATAAAGATGCGCTAAGGGTATGTTTACAGTTATGTAATGCATCGATGGGATATTTAAAATCGAATGCTGTTGTTGATATTTCGGAGGCCTTGGTGGCGAATGAGCAGATTAATCATGTAATGAAAATAGCAAGTGTATTAGCACCTTTAAAAGGGCAATCTAAAATGTTTACAATTAAAAAGCTAGGTAATTTTTTGTTAGACAAAGAGTATTTCAAGCAATCTAAAATGATTGTAGGTGTTTTGATTAAAAATAAAGCAGATTATGCACTAAAAATGGCAAAACAGTTACACCAAGATATAAAAAACAAAGTACATCAAGATAACAAAGAAAGTGCTGTTAGTGATGAAGACTCGGTAAGTAAAAGTGAAACTGATCAAGAAGATTTTGCGGCGCAAAGTTTTTTAGATGAGATAAAAAAAACATTAGATGACCTAAAAAAAGAAGATCCCGAAGCATCTGGTTATGTATTGGTCCCTGAAAAACCAAACCCTTTGGAGAAAGCCTATGAGTTAGTGTTAACCGACACTTATTTTTATTATAAATTGATTTTAACTAATACCATTTATTATATCGATTTTGTAACCAACCTTTTTTATAAAGATCGAAACTATATCGACTCACAAACGTTTTTAACTGAAATTTCACCTTTAATGCTACAAGTAAGTGAAGACAGTGCTAATAACAATGCTTACGTTAACGCGTTAAAAAAAGAGAGGTTAGCATCATGAACATGAATGTAAGAACAGATACTTATCTTAAGTGTCATGGGTATCTATTAAGGAGAATTGTATGTTTGGGGGTGTAAGACCGAATCAAAATAAAATTAGTATGCGTAAAACAAGTGATGCTAAATCAGCTGATGGTACTAGCAAATCAGAAAGTCAGGATAAAGTAGCACATTTTAAGTTAAACGATTTAAATTCTGCCAGTTCAACAAATGGCAAATTTGGCCAAGGAAAATATAAAGTTGATCCAAATAAAGTTAAAGAATCATTTGTAAATGTTGCCACTGTTTTAG
>CAXBWG010000204.1:0-2805 GCA_963979105.1 uncultured bacterium
AAGGGTAAAATGGGGGTTATTCCATAATGTATAAGTTTGTTTTTTCGTTTGTTTTTATTGTAATTTTGTCTTCATTTTCTATATCTAAGGAGCGCGCTTTTTCAGTTTTAGATATAGGCTCTTCTGCAAAATTTATTGGGTTAGGAGGCATTGAATTATCTACATCATCTGCTGCTTCTGTTTTTCATAATCCAGCTTTGTTACAGGGTAAATATGCATATTCTGTATCTGTGTTTACAACACAGCTTTTTAATGAAGTAACGTATAGAAATTTGGCATTTTCAAAACAGTTTAAAAAATTTAATTTTGGGTTTGGTTATATGGATTCACGTGTTTCTAATATTCCAAATACTACTAAAATAACAGATAATTCGGGTACTTATTTTGATATAAATGGATATTACGATCTTACTTTTTCTCAGTATAAAGCTGCTGTTAGTTATTTGTTTAGACCTAATTTTGTATTGGGTGTTGGGCTAACATATTTAGATAATTCTATCTCTACATATTCGGCTACAGGTGCAAATGTAGATTTAGGTATAAATTATATCTATAAAAATAATTCATTTTCTGTTTCTGTTGATAATGTTTTGCAATTTTATGATCTTGAATATAGTAATGATGGAGCAGAATATTATCCGTTAAAGGCGACGGTTTCTTATTTGAAAAATCTTTCTTTTGTGTCTCCAATGATTCAATATAGTCTTGTTCAGGATTATTTACCTCAGTCGGCGATTGCTTTGTTGTTAAAACATCCGAAATTTTCGTTTTTAGATGGGTTTTTGGGTTATAAATCTGATTATTATTTAGATGATTATAACTATAAATTAACCATGGGTTTAGGCTTAAACTTTTTTGGAATTAGTTTTCATTATGCGTATCAAAAGTCTGATTATATTCAAACAGATAATTATTCTTTTTTTTCAATGACGATTACAATTTAAAAGAAAATGTTTTTTTGCGTTAAAATATGGGAATGATATGTATATATGTATTCAAAATTAAAAATTTGTTTTTTTGTAGTATGTTTGTTTTTTATTCTCGCATGTAGTGAATCTACTACTGAAATTATTAAAGAATCTACAGATTCGTTATCTGGGACAACACAATCTGTTAATTTTTTTTCAGTACTTCTTAAATCAAAAAATACGCTAGATATAGTTTGGAAAACAAATAATATTTCTGTTGATGATATAAAACAAATAGAAATACATTTTCAGCCTCCCGGAGATTTTTCTTATAATCAACTTTCTGCATTAATAGATCCTCAAGATTCTCAATTTTCAACTCCAGAACTTTTAACTTATGGTTTTGGAACTTATAAATTAAAATTAAAAGCTATTTTAAATGATTTGTCGTTTGTTTCTTCGCCTGAATATGATTATTCATTTACTAATATTAAAACGCTAGATTATATAATTAAATCAGGGAGTAGTTCGTCTGATTTGTTTTCATACCCAGAAGATATCGGAATGTTATCTGATGGTAGTTTTGTTATAACAGATCGTGTTAATAATCGGGTTTTATACTATGATAGTCAAAGTCAATATAGGTCTACATTTCAAGTTAATGACGGTGTTGATTTGTTTAATAGCCCAATGGGAACATGTGTGTCTGTAGATGATGATGTGGGTATAGTAGATACAAATAATAATCGTCTTGTTATTTTTAATCCTAAATTAGATAATCCAAGTTATTTTTTTGTAAATTATACAGACTCTTCTACTCCTTATTTGGTAGATTGTGCGTTTGATAATAATAAAAATATAATTGTTAGTGATTTATATAATAATGCTGTTATTAAATTTTCGTTTGGAGATTATGATACATTTAGTAATAGTATTTCAACTAAATTAATTAATTCGAATTTGATAAGTGCTCCATGGGGGTTATTAGTTCATGATTCTCAAATTTATGTAGTTGAAAAAGGAAAGGGGCAGGTAAGTGTTTTTGATGAAACGGGTAGTGTGTTACGAACTATAGGGGAGTTAGGAAATGGAGATGCTCAATTACGAGAACCTAGATATTTAGCTATTGATTCAGATAATATTGTTTATGTTTCAGATAGTGCAAGTAATGATATTGAATTATTTGATTTACAGGGAAATACAGCGGGTGGATTTGGTATTTATGGTACAGATATTGGAGAATTTAATATGACTCGAGGAGTAGGGGCTTTTGGTGAGTCTTTATTTGTTATTGATCAGGGTAATAATCGTATTCAAAAGTTTAAATAAATTTTGTTAATTATTTAAAAAATAAAATGATTAAATTGCCCTGAAAGTGGGTATATATTAGTATGAGTTTTCTATCTGTAATTATTTCTTTAATTAAACAGCTTAATTTTTCTTTGCAAAATCCTTTTAATTTTTTATTTTGTTTAATTTTTATAAGTAGTCTTTTTGGGCTTTTTATTCAAGTTAATGTTGCCCAAAATGTGTCAGATCAGATGTTGTTAACTGTACGAGTTTCTAATTCTCAGGGGGAGCCTATTAGTGGTATTTATTCTAAAGTTAGTGTGTTGCTTTATGATGGAGAATATTCTGCAGATAAAAGTGCGTTATGGGAAGAAATTCATGAAAACATAGTATTTAGCCTAGGATCTGCTTTTTTTGAACTTGGAAAATTCACGGCTTTGACTGCAGCTGATTTTGATATAAGTGATCCAAATATTGTTTTGAGAATAGAAAATGACTTTATTTCTGTTCCTATGTATTCAGTTGGATATGCATATCGTGCTCATGAGGCAGATAAAGTAAAATGGGAACATGTTGAAGGTGCGCCTGTTTTTTATGATAATTCTGC
>CAXBWG010000205.1:0-2789 GCA_963979105.1 uncultured bacterium
AACATTGAATCTATCATGATTAACTCCAATCCAGAAACGGTTTCTACAGGCTTTGATATTTCTGACAAATTATATTTTGAACCATTAACATTTGAAGATGTATTAACTATTTATGAAACTGAAAAACCTGAAGGTGTTATTATTCAATTTGGTGGTCAAACTCCATTAAACTTAGCAAGTTCTCTTGAAAAAGCAGGAGTAAATATTTTAGGAACATCATCAAAAGCTATAGCAGACGCAGAAGATAGAGAATTATTTAAAAACATATTAGATGAACTAAAGTTAAAACAACCAAAAAATGGAATTGCAACAGATAAAAAATCTGCGATAAAAATTGCAAATACCATTAAATATCCTGTTGTAGTACGACCCTCTTTTGTTTTAGGTGGCGCTTCTATGGATATTGTATATAACGATGCGGATTTATCTTTGTATATATCTAAAGCGAAATCCATTAATTCTGATCACCCAATTTTAATTGATAAATACTTAGAAAATGCTAAAGAATTAGATGTTGATGCTTTGTCTGATGGTAAAGACTGTGTAATTGCCGGAATAATGGAACACATAGAGTTAGCGGGTGTCCATTCTGGGGATTCGGCTTGTGTATTACCTCCATTTTCAATCAAAAAAACTATTTTAAATGAGATTAGAGTTTCCACACAAAAACTAGCAAAGAGATTAAATGTTATTGGACTATTAAACATTCAATTTGCCCTTAAAGACAATACTTTATACATTTTAGAGGTAAATCCAAGAGCATCTAGAACAGTTCCGTTTATAAGTAAAGCAACAGGCATACCTTGGGCTAAACTAGCAACTAAAGTTATAACAGGATATTCATTGAGCAGCCTTAATGTATCTGAATCTATTCAATCCTATTACGCTGTGAAAGAAGCTGTACTTCCGTTTAATAAATTTCCTCAATCTGACATTTTGTTAAGCCCCGAAATGAAATCAACAGGAGAATCAATGGGTATTGATGATAGTCTTCCTCTTGCATTTTACAAATCTCAGGTTTCAGCAGGGCAAGTTTTTCCTTTAAAAGGAAAAGCATTTATTAGCGTTGGAGATAAAGACAAACCCTACATTCTATCAATTTCTAAAAAACTTATTGAACTAGGATTTACATTAATTTCTACATCAGGAACATCGGATTATTTAAAAAGCAATCAAATAAATTCTATTCCAGTTAGAAAAATATCTGAGAAAAAGGATTCTATTTTAGACTACTTTAATCAAAACAATATTCATCTTGCATTTAATACCCCAAGTCAGAAAGTAAGTAATAAAGATGAAATTATTATTAGACAACAACTTGTTGAACAGCAAATTCCATATTCCACTACAATTGAAGGAATGAATCAAATCATACAAGCTATAGAAGCTGTACAAAATAATTCCTTAGAAGTTAAATCAATTCAAGATTACCACAAATAAAATTTTATAATTGTTTCAATATTTTTGGAATACAGTATGGATTAAACACAAGTGCTGTTGCCATGCCTATAAGATTTGCACCACTGTCTAAACAAGTTTTAACTTGTGAATAAGACGAAATCCCTCCTGTAGCAATTATTGGTAACTTAAATGGTGCTAACACTACTATCATTTCTTTAGTTCGGTTGAATAAGGCATCCCCACTAAGACCGCCCCCTCCAATTGAAATAGAACCTTTTTTTAATTCCACTTGAGATGTTGATTTAAATTGTGTATTTCCAGCGTTCATTATAATACAATCAAATTGTAATAACATATCAGCAATTTGTTGAATTTGATAATTGGTTTGATCTGGGGAAACTTTTACAGAAATAACACGATTTGTAGATCGTCTTATTTTTTTTACTAATGACTCTAATAATTCAATATTACTAGTTAAATGTTTACCTTTTTCTGTATTTGGACAACTAATATTTAATTCATAATAAAAAGGATAAGACATATCATCAATAACAGTGTTATAAGCTAAAAATGAATCGTAATACCCAGCTGGAGATTCTCCGCCTAAACTTAACCCTAAAGGTCTATTATAGGTTAATAAAGAACTTTTTATAATTGATTTAATAGCAGAGCTAGCACCAGGTCCAGGTAATCCCATTGCATTTATTAAACAATTACGACGATTAACTAAAACCTCTTGTAAACGAGGCCTGCTATTTCCGTCACGAGAATTATTCATCATTGTCTTATAACACCCACCAGAAATTCCTAATTTATAAAAAAAAGATAATAAGCATAAGTTCGACTCATAAGATGCAAACGTTAATGGATTATCGAAATTCAAATCATAAATCGACCGTTTCAAGGAATTATTTAAATTAATATTTGGAGACCAGATAAGATTATAAGTCGTTAATTTATATAATAATTTATGACCAAATAAAACAGCATCCTCTAAATCTTTTGGTTTATTTGTAAAAAACTGTATTGAATACATTACGGATTTAACTAACAACCGAACACTCTTGTAAACAAATGAATAGAAACATATCATAATTACAAAGTAGTGTAACATATTTAATAAGGAAATAATGATAGGAATGCTAGATTGTATTATTGTGGGTCAGGGAATAGCGGGAACTTGTCTTGGTGTAAGTCTTGAAAAAGCAGGACTTAATATTATGTTTATTCAAGATAAAAAAAAACCATGTGCCTCTAAAATATCGGCTGGGTTAATTCAACCCATATCGGGTAAATTTTTATCCTCAAATAAACTAATAAATTTACACTTTAATAAAATAATTGAATTTTATTATCTGAGACTAAAATTCCTGGTCTGTGTGTTGTGG
>CAXBWG010000206.1:0-2745 GCA_963979105.1 uncultured bacterium
ATTGCTTCATCTACAAATGATTGAAATTTATCGTTTTCGATATTTTCTACATCTGCTGTAACTTCAAGATTAATAGATGTAATTACAGGTCCTGTATCGTCGCGTTCTAGGCTTACTGTTGCTGTTGTATTGATTTCTTTATTAGAAAATCCGTTATTTGTTAATAGTGCTGCTAAAAACATAGAATAACAACTAGAAATTGCGGCACCTACTAGTTCTTCTGGATTTGTTCCATCTGCATTTTCAAATCGTGTTGCAAAGCTATAATCTGCATTTAGATTTGCTTTAGGTAGATTAAATTGTCCTGTGCCTTCTTTAAGTGTTCCTTTCCACTTTGCTGATGCTTGTTGAGTTCCCATATTATTTCCTCCAAATATTTTTATATTATTATATCAAATTTTTAGTTTAACTAAAGTTTATTTGACTTTGTGTGATTTTTTAAGATTATATTTATTTAAATATTAATAAATGTGATCTTACTTTGAATTTAAATTGACTAGGTGTATAATACTGCAAATGGAAAAACAAGTATTAGATGCACTATCTAACATTATTGATCCCGATTTAAATAAAGATATTGTGTCTCTAGGCTTTATTAAAAATTTAGAAATTAAAAATTCTGAAGTGAGTTTTTCAATTGAGTTAACAACACCTGCATGTCCTGTAAAGGATATATTTAAATCTAAAGCAGAAGAATTAGTTGGCGCTATAGATGGAGTTGGAAAGGTTAACGTTATTATGACTGCTCAACCTGCTAAAAATCCGTTAATGAATCAAGATAAGAAAAATTTAGAAAATGTTACTACTATTATTGCAGTATCTAGTTGCAAGGGTGGGGTTGGTAAATCTACTGTTGCTGTTAATTTGGCATATAGCTTGAAAAAACAAGGTGGTAGAGTTGGAATATTTGATGCAGATGTGTATGGTCCTAGTCTTCCAACTATGTTGTTAACTAAACAAGAGTTAGTTCTAGATGGAAACGATATTGCGCCAATTATGTATGACGATATTAAATGTATGTCATTTGGATATGCCCTTGATCAATCAGATGAAGGCCCTGCAATTTTAAGAGGACCTATGGTATCTCAGATTATTTCACAGTTTTTATTGCAAACAAAATGGGGAGATTTAGATTATTTAATTATAGACATGCCTCCAGGAACAGGTGATGTTCAATTAACGCTGTGTCAATTAATTCCAATTACAGCAGCTGTAATCGTAACAACGCCACAGTTTATAAGTTTTATAGATGTAGTTAAAGGAATAGAAATGTTTGATACATTGAAGGTTCCAGTTTTAGGTGCAATTGAAAATATGAGTTATTTTATGGTGAATGGCCAAAAGCATTTTCCGTTTGGTTCTTTTGCAATTGAAAAGTTAAAAAATGAATTTGGTTTTAAAAATACTATTGCTCTTGAATTAGATAAAAATGTTTCTGCTGCAGGAGATAAAGGGGTGCCTTTTGTAAAAGAATTTTCTGATAGTGAAAATTCAAAACAGTTTTCTTTATTTACTAACGCCCTTATTCGAGAAGTTAGCGTGTTAAAACATGGCGGATTTGAATTGCCAGATGTAGGTTATAACAAAAAAGATGGTATTTTATTTCAAGTAAAAGAAAATAAATTTAAAATTAATCCAAAAAAGTTACGTTTAGCATGCAGAAGTGCGCTTACTCGAGATGAGTTTACAAATAAATTGTTAATAGATGAAAAAGATGTTCCGGATAATATTTATCCGTTATCTATAAACCCTGTAGGGAATTATGCATTCGGTGTTAATTGGAGCGATGGGCATTCTTCCTTATTTCCAGTTGAACAATTAACTTCTATAGCAGAATCTCTTAATTAATATATTAAGACTTTTTGGGTTTTCTGATAGTTATTATCAAAGGGGCATCACTTAAAAGTGTTTGGCAACTAAGTCGTGTAAATTTTGTTGCGGGACGTTCTTTATCTATATCTAACATATCGTATTCTTCTTCTCGAGGAGTTGTGTTTTCGGGTAGTCCATGATGAATTTCTATTGCGCACGAGGAACAGGAAAGTTGGCCATAACAGTCTGAGCATAATATGTTTTCATTATGTCCGTAAGATCTGAAGTACGATAAGATTGAGCCTGGTTCACCTGGCTCTGGAGGAAGTGATTGTCTGTCTGCATAGATAATAATAAATGATTCAATAATTTCGTTGTATGCAATTATTGGAACACAGTTTTGGAATAAATCTGGAGTTGAAAATAATAAATTTAATTTTTCAGTATGAATTTTATGAGTTTGTAGATATAGTTTGAATGTGTTTTTTATTTTTTCATTCCAACATGAATGTGTAATAAACGAATTAAGTTTTTCCGATACTGTGAAGTTTTTTTGTGTTGTTTTACTTACACTGTTTATTGTGCTTAAACTGATAATGTTTGACATGATTCTTTTGCTGTTGTTTTTGAATTAATTATATTTTTATATTCTTTTTCAAAAAAGAATTCTTTTTCACCAAATGCTGGTTGTAATTGATCGATCCAAGTTGCTTTTTCATCGTATTTTGCAAAGAATACACGATCTGTCCAATTATTGTTTCTTCCTTGTAAGAACTTTAATATAAATACATCTTCACCTGCAATTTTTTCCCTGCCCATTATGCAGATTTTTCCTGGACCACATGACATTGAGGGGCCTCTTGCCGTGTGAGATAAACCAGATAGTTTTTTACGAGCTTCTTGGTAAATATATAATGCTTTAGCTAAAGGAAC
>CAXBWG010000207.1:0-2729 GCA_963979105.1 uncultured bacterium
GTTAACTTTAAAAGAGAATAAATATAATGATCAATTTAAACTTATTTTTGAAACTGTAAAAAATAATCCTGTTGAGTATGCTCAAATAGCAGTAAGGGATATTAAGAATCAGAAACTAAAACAGCGTGGAACTTTTAATGAATTATTTTCTAATATTAAAGAAAATTTTAACGAATTAGAACGCATTGGAATAAAATGCTCTAAAAGCAATAAAAAAGTAGAAGAGTCTGCACAAATTAAAGCAATTGGGTTAGCCGCTAAAATTGGTTTATCCTTAATTAAAAGCGGATATTATGAGTCTGCTTTTAATGTGGCTTATCCGTTATGTAATGCAACGATGGGATCTTTAAAGTCTCCTGCTGCTATTAAAATTGCGAGTGGGCTAATTAAGTATAATCAAGATAAATTTGCTTTAAAAATAGCAATGCTTGTAGCACCCTTAAAGGGCGAATCTAAAATAAATGTAGCCAAAGAAATTGCTTTTCAATTTAGAGATAAGGGATTAACTGAGCATGTAAAAGCTATTTATCTTGCATTAAAGCAAAACCCCTTAGAGTATGCCCAGTCAGCAGCCGTAGAGATAAAAAGAAATAAAAAGGGAGCTAGTTTAACTATTAATGATCTTTTATCAAATATCAAAGAGAATTTAAACGAAATAGAACGAATTGGAATAAAATGCTCCAAAAGTAACAAAAAAGTAGAAGACCCCACACAAATTAAAGCAATTGGGTTAACCACTAAAATTGGATTAGCCTTAGTTGAACATGGCTATTATGAGAATGCGTTTAATGTTGTCTATCCGTTATGTAATGTAACAATGGGATCTTTAAAGTCACCTGCTGCTATTAAAATTGCGAGAGAATTAATTAAGCATAATCAAGATATATTCGCTTTAAAACTGGCCTTGTTAGTAGCTCCTTTAAAAGGGGAATCAAAAACAAATGTAGCTAAAGCTATTGCCATTGACCTTCGCAATAAGGGGCAATTTGAGTATGTTAAAGACATTTGTGAAGAGTTGAAAAAAAATTCTGCAGATTACGTCAAAAACGCATTATTAGACTTAGAGCATAAAACAACAGAATTAATTAACGTGCATTCAAAGTTTATTAATACGTTTGAAGTAAAAACACAACAAAATTTAGATGTATCAAAAAATGTTTCAGAAGACATAAAGTTTTTTCAAAAAATAAAAACAGTGTTTAGTCAAAAGTTAGCAGGTTATGAGACTATAACCTGTCAAACAAATGCGGAGTGTAGCCCCGAAATTAGAGTAGTTCTAGGCAAGAAAAAGTGTGTTTTAGAAATGAAAAAAAAGTTACAAAAAACAGATTTTGAATGGAATTTTGATGGTAATACTATTTTTAAAAATCATCAGCGCTTATCTGTAGAAAATTACACTGAATTAACTAAGGCATTTAAACTATTTTTAGAGTCAATGAAAGCAAAGAAGGTAGACTATTATGCAGAGGTTACTTAAAAAGTAATTATTTAATGTTTTTTTGTTATAACGATGTAAGGTTATAGACGGTGCCCTAACGAAAATTTATTAAATTATGTATACTTAACATCTAATGTTCGGGGCGTGGCGCAGCCCGGTAGCGCACTAGTATGGGGTACTAGAGGCCGCTGGTTCAAATCCAGTCGCCCCGACCAGGTAGTTAACTTAATTATGTAGTGAGCAATTAAATAATAGTTAGCTCTAGCTTAGAAAATTGTTTAGATAGCCGATGTTTAATTTCTTCTTTTATACAATCTTCAGATTGTTTATGTCCAACTACGATTAATCTAATATTATTCATTCGAGCAAATACTTCGTCATGGTAGCTAACTTCCCCAGTAACAAATGTATCGATATTAAGTTCTAATACCTGTTTCATAAGCCCATGTCCGGATCCTGCACAAAAGCCTAATCGTTTAACAGGGTCTTTAGACCTAGCTCCAATACTTTTACCTGGAATCTTTTTTAATACTGAATCAAAGGAAATAGAGGGCGAATCAAAATATTTTCCAAACCCGTCATCTATACAAGTGCCATGTTTGGTGTTTAATCCATATAGTTTTATAAAACAATCATTCACGCCACCAATTGCAGCATCTAAATTAGTATGAGCAGAAAATAAATGATGTGATCCAATAGAAAATGTTTGAATAATATCTCCCATGTCATGATCATAGCGAATATTAGATAAGGGTTTAAAAAATAATGGATGATGAGTAATAACAAGGCAATTATTTTTTGATTTTAGTATGCCTAAAACATGTTCGTCTACTTCTAATGCAATAATAATTTCAGATATTTTGCAATTTGGATCTCCAATTTGTAAGCCAACATTATCCCATGATTCTGCAAGTTGATTTGGCGCCCATGATTCAAAGAAATCTTGAATTTGATTTATATAAATTTCCATAAATGTATTATGACATAGTTTAAAAAAAATGTGCATTTTTAACCATGAATAAATGCTATAATTTAAGTATGAGATTTTCGTCAATAATAATTTTAGTAGTTATAATGGGGGTCTCTTCATTTGATATCTATTCACAGCCCTTATTTAATGAGCTTAAAACAAGTAGTTTAAAAAAAATGCCTCTAAAATGGAAAGCTCGAATTGGGTATACAAGTTACAGAACAACGTTGCAATATGCCAACGGGATTGTATTTGCGCCTTCAAATGGCAAGAGTACAAAAAGTTTAAAAGATAATTTAGACGGTGTACATTTAATTAATG
>CAXBWG010000208.1:0-2570 GCA_963979105.1 uncultured bacterium
AATAGTAGCTACACAGAAATTAGTCTAATTTATATTATAGAAGTAGAAATTTAAAATTTACGTTATTTATGCTATGATTTTTTTAAAAAAAGGAAGTATACACAATGCAGATAAACGCAACACAAATTAGAGAAGGTATGGTTTTAATCGTAGATGGAGAACTATATCGCGTTACTTGGAAAATGCATCGAACACCTGGAAAAGGCAATGCGTGTATGCAAACTAAATTAAAACATATTGTTAACGGTCGGAATCTAGAAAAGCGGTATTTATCTAGTGAGCGTGTAGAAAAAGCATCGCTAGATACTAAATCTATGCAATATTTATATAATGACGGAACAAATTTTATTTTCATGGATAATGAATCGTTTGAACAAATAGAAGTAAGTAAAGATATAATTGGCGGTTCAGACGTGTTTTTAAAAGAAGAACTAGATTATAACATTACATTTTATCAAAACAGCATCGTGGGGCTTGATTTGCCAAACACAATGGAATTAAAAGTAACGGTTGCACCACCAGAAATTAGAAAGGCAACGGCTGCGTCTTCGTTAAGACCAATCGAATTAGAAAACGGGCTTACAGTAAACGCCCCTGCATTTATAAAAGAAGGCGATATTGTAAAAATAAATACAGAAAGCTTAGAATATTTAGAGCGAGTAAAAAAATGAGTTCATCTTCACAAGAAAATTCTTTAGATCAAAACAAAAAAGACGAGAAAGATAAAAAAAATATACAAATTTCTATAGATCCACAAATCGCTAAAGGAACGTATAGTAATTTAATGATAAATAATTTTTCATCTGATGAATTTATTTTAGATTTTGCACTCTTACAACCAACAATACCAGCCGCAACTATAAACTCTCGAGTTATTCTAACCCCTAAAAATGCAAAAAAATTAATGATGTTATTGCAAGAAAATATAAAAAAATATGAATCTAAAGTAGGCCCAATAAATCTAGATAGTTCTCCCGGATCTATCTCGATGAGTTTTAATTAATAATCATTGAATATCCCAAAAGAGACCGAGTTGAATTATTTAGAGTTAGCCTACGAAATGGCGTTACTTGCCTATAAAGAAGACGAAGTTCCTGTAGGAGCTGTATTAGTAGATTCTGCAGGGGAAGTTGTTTCTAAATGTTATAACAAAAAGGAACAATTTCAAAATGTTACGGCTCATGCAGAAATTTTATGTATTAATCAAGCAAGTAAAAAAAATTTGAGTTGGCGCCTAGATGGGTATAGTTTGTATACCACATTAGAGCCGTGTTTAATGTGTGCGGGTGCTATAATTGCAGCGCGAATTTCTCGTGTTGTTTGTGCAAGTTTAGATTTTAAGGGTGGGGCAGAAAGTTGTGCAGGTTTGTTTACAAAAGTGCATACAAATCATAACGTAGACTTTGTTTTTTACGATATGTTGAAAGCTAAAGAGCTATTGCAATCTTTTTTTCGGGCTAAACGAAAATAAAATCAGTTTTTGTAATAAATGTATTTTTATATGAAATTATCGAATTTTAGAATACATTTCAGATGATTTCACATGTAGGTATATAAAAATATATGTTATTATCTTTATTTGAAATAAAAATCTGAAAAAGGGAGTGAAGTGTTAATAGGAACTAAAAATACTATTAAACATAAAATTATTATGAAACAAAAAACTATAAGTCTATTTTTATCTTTATTACCAATTATATTTACAATTGCAATGATATTTACCCAAATATTTTTGTTTAACGATTTTACACCACATATTCCATTACTGTTGGGAATTGGTATAGCCGGATGTATCGGTTTTTATCTTAAAAAGCCTTGGAAAGATATAGAAAAAGGAATGTTTGATGTTGTATCTGTTGTAATTCCTTCTGTCTCTATACTTATTATTGTAGGGTGTACAATTTCTATTTGGATAGCAAGTGGAACTGTACCTACAATTATTTATTTTGGTTTAAACTTATTATCTCCTAAAATATTTTTGGCAGCGGCCATGATTTTGTGTTCGTTAATTTCTGTATCTTTAGGTACGTCTTGGGGAACCACTGCAACCATTGGGTTGGCTTTAATGGGCATTGGAGAAGGATTTAATATTCCAATGTATTGGACTGCAGGCGCGGTTGTTTCTGGTGCTTTTTTTGGAGATAAAATTTCACCGTTATCAGACACGACTAATCTGGCACCGGCGGTTACCAAAACTCATATATTTGATCATATAAGAAATATGTTACCAACAACAATACCGTCTATGTTGATAGCCTTATTCATTTATGTTGTGGCTGGGTTTTTTGTAATAGACACATCACAGGTTTCATTTGAGAAAATAAATCTATTTACTACGGCATTACAGACAGATTTTATAATTAATTTTTGGTTATTAATACCCGCTGTATTGGTGTGTGTATTGGCTATAAAAAAAGTTCCGGCGTTACCTAGCCTTTTTATAGGCGCGTTATCTGGGGCACTTATTGCAATTGGGGTTCAAGGTTATAGTGTTCATGAATTAATTTCGTATAGTTTTTCAGGATTTAAATATACCTCTAATGTGCCAGAATTATTTTCTTTGTTAAATC
>CAXBWG010000209.1:0-2547 GCA_963979105.1 uncultured bacterium
AAATAATTATTTCTCGCGCAGCCAAAATCTTAGAAACAGATATCGATTCTGATGCAGCCCTAGAAGTTGCACTAAGATCTAGAGGGACACCACGAATTGCAAATCGATTACTTAAACGAGTACGAGACTGGGCACAAGTTCAACATATTCCAAAAATTACAAAAAATAACATAAGTAATACATTAAATAATTTAGGTATAGATAAATTAGGCCTAGATGACATTGATCGCTTATATTTAAATGCAATTATAAAAAAGTTTAATGGAGGCCCTGTTGGCATAGAAACAATTGCTGCTAGTATTTCAGAACAATCTGATACAATAGAAGATGTGGTAGAGCCGTTTTTACTTCAATTAGGATTTTTAAACCGCACCTCACGTGGAAGAATAGTAACATCTCATGCCTATTCTCATTTAGGCCTAGTTCCACCAAAAAAATCTAACGATCAAATAAAGTTATTTTAAAAGGATTAGAAAAATGAACACTAAAAAAAGACACCATAGTATTAAACGAAAAACCAAAGAAACAAGTATCGAACTCGATTTAAATATAGATGGAGAAGCAAAATCAACTATACAAACAGGAATAGGGTTTTTCGATCACATGTTAGATTTATTTACAAATCATGGGTTATTTAACCTAAATGTAATAGTTAAAGGTGATCTACATGTTGATTTTCATCATAGTGTAGAAGATGTAGGAATTTGCTTAGGTATAGCATTTAAAGAAGCGCTGGGAGACTGCAAAGGAATTAACAGATTTGCCAATGTTTTAGTTCCCATGGACGAAGCACTGTGTGAATGCGCTATCGATATTTGTAATCGTCCATTTTTAGGATTTAAACACTCATTTAACAAAGAAAAAGTTGGCGATTTTGATGCAGAATTAGTAGAAGAATTTTTAAATGCATTTGCAAATAATGCACGATTATCTTTACATATGAGTATCTTAAAAGGAACTAATACACATCATAAAATAGAATCGTGCTTTAAAGCTTTAGGGCAATGCTTAGATAAGGCGACTCAATTTGATATAAGAAAATCAGGTATTCCATCAACAAAAGGCATTCTCTAAATGAACACGGTTTTAAATGAATCCCAGTTAGAAGAAAGCATCTTTTCATTAACAAACCAAATAGCATTAACGCTTACTAAAGACACTATCTTACTTGGAATTGATCTTAAAGGAAAAATTTTAGCAAAACGAATCGCCGATAAACTTACAAAACTAAAATCAATAAGCCCAAAAGTAGGCCAACTCGAAGTATCTTTATATAAACCAATTGAAGAAACATCATACATGAACATTGGGCAATCTGAAATTACATTTTCACTAAAAAATAAAACTGTTATACTCGTAACTCCATTTATTATAACTGGAAAAACAATACTCGCAGCACTTGTAGCATTAAATGATTATGATGTGCCAAATTCAATTGAATGTTGTTGTATTTTATCTTCACAAAATCTTAAAAGGCCAATACTAACTAAATATATAGCCACTACAAAAATCAAAGCAAAAAAAACATTTACAATAAATTTTTATGAATCTGACGGTGAAGATATTATTATCGAAAACATACTTAAAATAGTATAAGTAGATTAATAATTCGTATTATTCTAAAACAAAAAAAGCACTTAATGACATTGATTAATTTTTTACAAAGAGAGATAATAATATTATGAGTACAATAAATAAAAAAAATAAAAAAAACCAAAATAAAAACTGGAGAAATGGCATTTGGTATTTCTTAATGGGATTAATGTTAATTTCTGTAATATCTACATATTTTACTGAACCTACAAAATCTAGCCAAATTAATTTTTCAGATTTTGTTACCGAAATGAACCAAGGAAATATTAAATCTGTCACCATAATACCATCAGAAGGGATTATAAGTGGAAAAACAACAAACGGAGAGGCATTTAAAACATTTTATGTAGATTATCCAGAATTAATGTCAGAATTTAGAGAACAAGATGTAAACGTAAAAATTAATCGACAAAATAACAATTGGGTTTGGAGTATGTTTGTACAAGCACTCCTTCCATTCATACTTATTGGAGCACTATGGTTTTTTATATTTAGACAAGCCCAAGGAATGAACAGTCAAGCAATGTCATTTGGAAAATCTAAAGCAACACCATGGAAAAATGAAAGTTCTGAAAAAATTACATTTAAAGACGTAGCTGGCGTGAATGAAGCAGTTGAAGAACTTAAAGAAATTGTTGATTACTTAAAAAATCCACAACGATATAAATCAATTGGAGCTAAAATTCCTAAAGGAGCACTCCTAATTGGACCTCCAGGAACAGGAAAAACGCTTTTAGCAAAAGCAATAGCGGGTGAGGCTAACGTTCCATTTTTCAGTCTATCTGGATCTGATTTTGTAGAGATGTTTGTTGGCGTAGGGGCATCTAGAGTTAGAGATTTATTTGGTCAAGCAAAAAAGAAACAACCTTGCTTAATATTTGTAGATGAAATCGACGCAGTTGGAAGACATCGGGGTGCTGGATTAGGTGGAGGTCATGACGAACGGGAACAAAC
>CAXBWG010000210.1:0-2529 GCA_963979105.1 uncultured bacterium
AGCTGCTTGAGTATAGGCAATTTTATCTTTAATGCAAATAGTTCTAATAGACAAGGCCGTTTGTAGGTTACGCTGAAAATCAAAAAAGACAACTCCGCCCGAATAAAATTCCCGATGAACAGATTCGAGTTCTGCTATAATTTCCATTGCACGGATTTTAGGAGTTCCTGTAACAGTTCCTGCAGGAAACCCATATTTAAGCGCATCTACACTAGTTAGGTTTGGTTTTAGCGTACCAGAAACATCAGATACCATATGAATAACATGCGCATATTTTTCTATTCCCATTAACTGATTCACTTTTACGCTATCACAAGCGCAGGCTCTACCAACGTCATTTCGGGCTAAATCTACTAACATAATATGTTCTGCTTTTTCTTTTTCATCTGTTTGAAGTTCTCTAATAATTTCTGCTTCAGACTTAGTCGATGAATAGCGCTTTCTGGTACCTGCAATAGGGCGAATAGACATTGTGTTATTAGAAACATTTACTAAAATCTCAGGAGAGGCTCCAATTAACTGATAATTTGCTAATTTAATATTAAATAATAGTGGAGAAGGGTTAAAGTTTCGAAGATAGCGATACAAATGAAATGGGTCGTTAGAGTATTTAATCGAGGCGCGTCTAGAAACCTGAATCTGAAATATATCGCCATTCTTAATATAAGTTAAACATTTTTTTACATTATCTAAAAATTTATCTTTAGATACATTGCATGAGTAATCAATTTTATCGTAATTATTAATAGTATTTAACAAAAATGTTGGTTCAATTTTATCTGGAGATTCAATTTTAGCAATAACAGAGTTTATTTTTTTTAATCCAATTGAATATAATTCATTTAATTTAGATTCGGTGTAAGTAGTAGCAGAATCTAAAAATATACTATGACATATTGTAACGCTATGATAAAACCGATCAAAAACTAAAATAGTTTTAGGAACCATAAATGCAGCATAGGGGGTATTTAATTCACGATTAGATGTAATAGCAATATTTTCCAAATGCTCTATGCATTCATATGTTAAATTACCTAAAATTCCAGCTTGAAAATTAGGGGTATCTTTAGGGAACTTATACTTATTAAGTACGTTTTCAAGGGCATCGTAAACAGTGCCTGAAACAGTGGTTTCATTTTTATCTTTAATAATTTTATAAGTTGATTTCTCGCAAACAATACTTAAATGTGAATCGATTGCTAAATAAGAATATCTTCCATGTTGTTCATGAGTTGAAACGCCTTCTAAAAAAACAACATTATCTTCAGATTTAAATCTGTTAAAAACACTCAATGGGGTACTCGTATCAAAAACAAGTTGTTTTGATAAAACAATGCCTGTATTAGATTTTGCAAGCATATGAAATTCATTCTTACTTATAGTCATAGTAATCCTCTGACAATATCATAAACTAACACACTCAAATTGTGAATTTTTAACTATTATTATAAAAATTATTTTTTAGTACTTTTTTTTAGCATTGCAGATAATTCTGTATTAACTTTATTTTGTGTCAGAATTCGTTGTGCAACTTTTTTTAAAAAATCTTTATCGTTCATTGCAGTACTAAACAAGCCCTTATTTCCGCCTGCAAAACTTGCTACATGAACTTTGTTTTGATCTTTATTATGTATATTTTCACTCATAATATCTCCCTTTATATAACTAGTAACGAAGCAAAGTTTACATAAATTGCATTGAAAAATAACGATGTATTAGAACAGAAATTACTAAATAAAATGGTAATCTTTTAAATATTGATTTAAAATTTGAAATACCCTAGCTTTCTTATAATTATAAAAGCTAGTAATAGAGTAAGGATAGTTGAGTAATGATAACAAGAAGAAAAAGTGTAACTGTTAAGATTGACTCTGTATTAATGGGGGCAGATCATCCTATTGTAATTCAATCTATGACCAACACGCCTACCGCAAATATCGAAGAAACAATTAATCAAATTAAACACCTTGAAGATGCCGGATCGGAATTAGTGCGAATAACTGTAAACGACAACGAGGCAATGATTGCTGTAGAAGAAATAGTAGATAAATTACGTTCCGATGGCTATGTTGCCCCCATAGTAGGTGATTTTCATTATAATGGTCATATATTACTTTCAAAACACCCAAACTCTGCAAAAGCACTTGCCAAATATAGAATTAACCCTGGAAATGTTGGTAAAAAAGAAAAGCATGATAAAAACTTTTCTCAAATGATAGAGATTGCAATTGCTAATAATAAAGCTGTAAGAATTGGAGTTAATGGAGGATCGCTAGATCAAGATCTATTAACTGACCTCATGAATCAAAATGCAATACTTGAAAATCCAAAAGATGCTAAATTTGTGTTTTATGAAGCAATGGTACAAAGTGCATTAAATAGCGCAAAGCAAGCCGAAGAAATTGGCTTATCAAAAAACAAGATTGTATTAAGTACTAAATTATCTGATGTACAAGATATGATATATGTTTATCAGAAATTAGCTAAAATTTCGGATTACGCTCTTCATTTAGGGCTTACAGAAGCAGG
>CAXBWG010000211.1:0-2515 GCA_963979105.1 uncultured bacterium
ACTTCAAAATACGCTTGAGGGCCTGTGTCTCTTGCGATAAACATATAGTAAGGAATCATACCTGCTTCAACTTGCTTTTCCCACATTTTTGCCCAAACTTCTGGGTTATCATTAATGTAGCGCATGATTGGGGCTTGAGTTCTTATATTGCATCCAACTTCTCTAAGTCGTTTAACGGCTTCTATAGTGGCTCTTGATATTTCATTAAAATGACTAAAATGTGCCATGATTGAAATATGTTTGCCTTGATCGATAAAGCTACGAAAGCACTCCAGTGTTGCATCTGCATCTGGGTCTGTTAAAAATCTGTAGGGGTGATAGGTTAATGCTTTTGTTCCAATTCTTATATTTTTAATATGTGAAAATTCTGGACGTGTTAATGGTGATATTATGGAATCAAATACATCTGATTTCATTGTTCCAGGATCGCCACCTGTTATTAAAATATCAGAAATTTCAGAATGCTGGCTTAAGTATTTGTGGAGCCTATCTGGATCTTTTTCTAAGAATTTGTCTTTTCCAACAAATTGGTTAAATCTAAAGCAATATGTGCAGTAGGCATGGCATGTTTGTGCATTTTTATGAAACATCAAGCATGTATTGGCATATTTATGTTGAAGCCCTTCGCATTCATAAGAATCGTCATCTTCAAATACAATTGGCCTATTAGATCTTTGATTAGCAGGAGCTGGGTTCTTTTTAGATCGTAAATCAGATATGGCTTGAGCTATTTCTTCTCTAGTACACATATTTTTATTCATTATATCAATTTTTTCTATTTCTTCGGATTCCAGCATATTGGGTTGTGGAAAAGTTAGTTGAAATAATGGATCGAAATGATAATGATCCCAATCTATTAAATCTATGATATGTTGATTTATTTTAAATGGGTAAACTTGGGCTACAATTAACCTTTCTTTTAAATAGGGGTCAGTAATTCCTTTTGATTTAAAAATTGATTTAATATCTGTTCGTAAATATTTTATGTAAGGTTTGTGTTTGATAATACTACCGTTTGAACATAACCAATCTTTAGCTTGTTTAAATTCTATTTTAAATGAATCAGGTTTAATATTATTTTGATACATATATTATCTCTTTTGATCTTTATTATTCTATTAAACACATGTTTTTTTTATTTTAAAAGAAAATTTAGAATTTTAAGATGAATTTGATATGATTAACAGTAAAAATGGTAATTGTTTATATTTAGTTAAAATTATGTTAATAATATAGAACAGTAATTATGAAAAAAAATAGAAATGTAAATTCATTTAAAAGTATTATTAAAAATGCAATAACTTCTGTAAGGGCTTCTTCTCATTCTAGAAATTATAAACCTACTAGTTATATTCACCATAATTCACACTATGAAATATTAATTATAAAAAAAGGTGGTGGAGTTCATAGTATAGATTTTAATGAATATCCTGTTGTTGATAATCAAATCTTTTTTTTACGCCCTGGCCAAATGCATAAATTTAGTCCTTCTATAGATGCAGAGTTTTACTTTGTGGCAATTAATCAAAATGAAATTGAGCTTAATAGTAATGTGTTGTTAAGTCAGTTTGATTTTTTTAAGTCGTTTAATAGTTTAGGTTATGTATTACTAGAGTCTGTTGATGAGCTTATAACTATTGTAAAAACTGTTCAAACTCAATTATCGAGCTTAAATAAAAAATTGTCGCATCAAGATATTGTAGTTAGTAGTTATATAGTTATTTTATTAATTCAAATACAACGGTGTTATTCAGAATTTAAAACACAGTTAAACATAAAAACGGTTTATAGTTCTGTTGTAGTTGAGTTTAATAAATTGATTGAAGATGCACTTATTAATAAACGATTTGTTAAAGATTATGCTAAATTGCTTTTTGTTTCGTCTAATTATTTAAATGAACGAGTTAAGTTAGAAACAGGAAAACCTGCTAGTTATTGGATAAATAATGCATTAATTATTCAATTAAAAAAAATATTAATTCAAACTACTAAACCTTTAAAAGAAATAGCTGCTGAATTTGAATTTACATCATCTACTCATTTAGTTCGGTTTTTTAAAACAAATCAATCTATTACTCCTCAGGTATTTAGAAAAAAATTTACATTTTAGATTTATATTTTATTGATAGGCCAATTTCATATTCAACAACACACTCATTTGTTTTTATATCAAATGCACTTACTTTTATAGATTTACTTACACGTTCATTTGTTTGAATAGTTTCATTAATCATTTCCCTAATTTCTGAACCTTTATTACATTCAAAACGTACAGCGTTTTCTGCTCTTTTTATAAATGATGCACGAACATCTTTAAATATAATTCCTATTTTGTAATTAGATTTTTTTATTAAATGTAAAGCTAGAAGCCCGCAACATAAATCTACTCCAATTAATAACACACCGAAATACATAGATCCTACATGATTTTTGGTGAAATATGTGAGTGGTATTTTTATATGACAAGAAGATTTAGTTAATGTATTTATTTTTGGCATACAAAATAGAATTAAGG
>CAXBWG010000212.1:0-2498 GCA_963979105.1 uncultured bacterium
TATCGTCTTCTGTTGGGCCAAGACCACCAGTTGTAATCAGGATATTAGAAGTTTTCAGTTTTTCTTTAAATAGACTAACTAGATCCTCAAAGGTATCATCAACCGTAGTAGATTTCTTTAAGTAAAGACCTTCCTTATAAAGGAGTTTAGCAATAGCATGTTGATTCGAATTTAGAGTTCTACCATCACAGAGTTCGGTTCCTATAAAAATAGCTTCAATCATCACACTCACGCTGAGTTTATGATATCATCTTTTTTATGCAAAAAATACAACAACCAGAACTTATTAGTTATGCAGCAACTAAAGATGAAATTAGTAGTAGTATCAAAGCAGGAATCCATCATTTAATTTTAGATGATGCTAGTATTTCTATTCGTTCATGGCAAGAGCCTAAACTTTACGACAATCTTGATGGGCTAATAGCGTTAGTAAATTGGACTAAAGAGACTTATCCCGATGTAGTCGTTTCTGTTAATTGTGACGGGCTATATCATTCAAATGAAGCGTTATTATTGGCTGATTTAGATAATTTAATTCATAGTACTAATTTAGACTTTTTACGTGTTCAAGATGTAGGGATTTTGCAGTATATGCATAAAAAATGTAAGTGTATTTTAGATATGCAGATGGGAAATTGTAATTGGGTAAGTGTTGCTGAGTTTAAGAAATTAGCTAAACGACAAGTTGTAAGTATGGATGTTAGCTATAAAGATACCTGTGAAATTAACGCAAAAGTTGGTGCGAATTTAGAATGCTATGTGCATTCTAGAGTGTTATTACAATATTCAAAACGACGATTTATGTTAGGAAATGAAAATCAAGACGAAATAAAAAATCCAAATTTAACTCAAATTTATAAGTTAGCTCAAGATGAAGATTACCCTGGAAGACGGTTTAGTTTTTTAGATAATAGCCATGGCCACTTTATGTTTGCTTATTTTGACAGGTGCCTGCTTAGGTGTATTAATGAATTAATAGAGTGTGATTTTAGTGGTTGGATTATAGATAATAGAGGATGCGATTGGGACTATCATTTAGACTGTATTAACGTTTATGCAGACATTTTAAAAAATTATAGCCAAGCCTATGATATTAGAAATAAGCTTAATGAGCTGTCTAAACGTGCTCCACGCCCGTTAAAACCAGGGTTTTTTAAAATTAATCAAACAGATAATCGCAGATATAAAAAAATTAATATGTTCGCATTAGATGACGAAGCCCCTGTTGCTAAAGTGTTAGATGCACAGAAAAAAAAGCGACTAACACTCGAGGTTATTGCCCCGATTTCAGTTGGAGATGTGTTAATAGCAAGACATCCTAAAATAGACGACTGTAAATTTGAACTTAACACCTTATGGGATTTAAATGATGTCGAAATTACATCTGCTCAAGCTGGAATGTTGGTTCAAGTTCCCTGGCAAAAATACATTCAGCAACAAGCTGTTATTGTAAGAAAAATATAAATATAAATATAAATTAATCTATATGCTTACACTTCATCCAGAGTATTATCTATACAAAATTTTTAATCCTCCAAAGTATAAGCTTCATGGTCCAATAAAAATTCCAAAAGCAAGTAAAAGCTATGAAATAAGGTTCGAAAATAATTCATTGTTTAAAAAACCTAATGTATTAGATGAAAACTGTTTTAGCTCTAATAGTCACGCAGAAGTAGAGTGTGAATTCTTATTATGCTCAGAAAATTTATTTTTGGCTTATCAAAAAAAAGAACGGGTCCATAAAGATTCCGTTTCGCAATATAACTGGCATGCTGTTTCAAGAACACTTCCATTTGAAAAACTTAAGTATAGACCTTCTATTTTAAATATTAAGCGGTCTCATAATATTAATTTTTTTCAGAAAAAAAATACCGAAGATATGGGGTTTTTAGATATAAATAAGGTGTCTTATGATGATGGAAAATCGAAAGTAATACTTACAACGACCCCCTTTGATTTAGAGTTAGAGGTAAAAAAAAATGAGTATTTAAAAAAATATGAATATGATAGGGCTTTATTTTCATTAACGAGTAAAGTATTTATAATTGGGTTGTTTTTTCATATTGGAATATCTGAATTATTAAGCATGGGCCTAAATAAAATAGTTGAAAAACTTGTGTCCAATCTACCCGTAAAAGGGTTAGAAAAAACGAATCCCGTTTTTAGTATGGGGACTGTCTCAGGTGCATTAACGTTAATAGGATGCATAAATGCATGTTTAAAAAAACCTAATACCAATTTGCCCACATTGTGTCTAGGTGGGGCTTTTCTTTTAACAGCGGCGTTAATAGCTAGGTTTGATGAGGTTAAAATAAATCCAGTTATATCGGTACTTATTTCATCTTTTTTATATTCAAATTGTGCAAAAATAGCAATGCTTGAAAATAGAAAGTTTTGTTTTTTTACAAAAAATGAATTTGAAAAAGAATTTTTATTAAAGGTGTCAGACTCTTATGTGTAAAAGGTGCCGGAGTTAGTCTCTTTGTGTGAAAAAAAAA
>CAXBWG010000213.1:0-2493 GCA_963979105.1 uncultured bacterium
AGATCTGACATTCCATGAATCCGGGCTGATTGTTTTTCTGATTTAGTACATGTTTGACAACTACAAGAAAAATCAGCGTCCATAGCGACCTCATTTGTCAAATAATTAAATGTTATTACATCATTCATGTTATCAAGAGTGCGCTTTTGGATAGGGCTTATATCGCGTCGTGCCATAACATTAACAGCTATCATAGCCCCCTCTTCGCTAAACTCAGGCTCAAAATACACACTAGGATTACAATCATGATTAACCCCTTCAATAACAGAATCTATAACATGTTTTCCTACATTTATTTGAAACGCTTTCCAATGATTATCTGAAGTTGCACTATCTATTGAAACCCGATAAACAATGTCGCCCTGTTTAAACGACTTATCTACAGTTGCATATCCAAAAGGAAGACTATTTTCATCTAGCCCTTGCTTACCTAAATTAACTAAAACCATATGATCTATTTGTTTTTTTGATATAGCAATAATTTTATACATCATATAATTTAATTTCCCTCAAATTTCATTAAATTATTTTATTCACTTTTTGTCAACAACAAAGAATAAAAAAACAAAAAAAAATATACCTTATACATAAAAAGTGCCAAAGAAATTAATATACTTATAATAAAAAACACTAACTAATCAAACAAACTACTCTGGCACTTTATTACAAAAATGTTATAAAAACATACAATTTTGATTGATTTTCTATTTAAACATAAAGTCAAAACATTGCTGATCCAGTTTTATAGGTAATTTTAAAGTAGACTCTTCAGTTAAAATATCAGCTGATACAATATTAAAAAAACGTCTTTCTTTTACAGAAACCAACTCTTTTAAAATGTCATCCAAATTTAAATTTTGTAAATTAGTATTAAACATATTATTACCTCCTTATAGTTCTTATAACTATATATCTCTTTTTAATGCCAACTTTTTCAAACTTAAACTGTTCAAATTCATTACAAAATTAATACACCCATTACAATCTAACAAAAAATCTTAACTTTAATATGTAAAAAATTGATTTTTATACTTAATACTGCTACTGTTTTAAAACAAAGAAGGTATTAAATGGCAGGATTTCATACAAAAAAATCAACTTCAGCTAACCAGCTAAACGAACTATTATCTAATCTAGAGTTAACGCCTAAGACTACACAAAATAAACCTATAAAAGAAACACCCACAGATATCCTTAATAACGAGCTTGATAAATTTAATAACAGAAAAAGCAAAACTCCTAGAGAAAATAGATTTCAAACATATCAAAAACCAAATTCGACTGAGTCAACACAATCATCTGCAAATGAGTCGTTAGAAAACTATTTCAAACCAAATAAAAAGTCTCAACTAACAGAATTTGACCCTAAAAAAGTACAACTAAAAAATCCACCCAGCATTTTTGCAGTTTTAGGTGAAAAAATTGCACGCCCGTTTTATGAAACAACTAATGAAAAATATTGGGACTCCTACAATTCTTTTGTTAGCAACCATGCAATTCCGGTAGGCTAAAAACAAATTTTAGGCGCGTTAAGCTTAGGCCCAGTCCCTAAATCGTGGGTACCAAGAACAGGCTTTCGCCGCCCATTACTTGGCAACACAAATAAATGGACATCTGTACCAAGAGCAATTGGCATTCCCTGTGCTAAACTTATCGGAAGATTAAGTGTCCCTATAGTTATTGGTGCAGGTATTGCAATAGGCGGCTATAACTCTTGTGTCGCAATATATGGTTATTTTCATGCTAAATAAGCTTAAAACGCTGTTTTTTGGTTCCAATAAATTAAAAAAAGAACTATGTCAAAGACCTCCACTAGCTACCGACATCATATTTGTTGAACTTAGCTCATATAACTTTAATAAATCCGAATTTAACACCCTTTGGGAAAAAATTGGAACAGCATTTCATATAAATCCACAAAAACTACGCTTAACAGATAGGTTTGATGTCGAACTAAAAGCCCTAGATCCATGGCCAGTAGATGGCTACATTACAGAGCTAGAAGATTTACTACATCAACACAAAAAAAACACCTCAAAATCAAAAAAAACATTACATACGTTAAAAGACTATGTAGTATATTTTTTATCTAAATAAAAAGGTGTCAGAGTCTTATACGTAAAAGGTGCCAGAGTAGTTTAAAAAAAACATAAATATATAGTTAAAATATCTAAAAATGTAAAATCTTATAATTTTATAAAAATAAAAAGTCTCAACTAACAAAATGTCCCTAGAAAAGCACAAATAAATACCCCTCCTTCTATAAGCTCATCTCCTACACAAATCTTGACAATTGCCCCTTATTTTAGTATGTTTTGTAGTTCTGGAGGCCAATTTAACTAATGAATTACACCGAATTAAAAAAAAGAACAGCCGTAAAAACTTCACCTAATACAATAAAAAAAACACCTACACAGACTAAACAAATCCCACTAACACAGAAAGAAATTTTAAATAACGCTTTAGATAACTACACTAAAACCGGCACTATAA
>CAXBWG010000214.1:0-2479 GCA_963979105.1 uncultured bacterium
AGCCGCCGATGCGCCCTTTGAAACTCCTAAAACTCCATATAAATCTTCACTCATTTAAATTCCTTTCAACAAATTATACAAAATAAAACGCGAGTGGCCCAGGGTTGGGCCACATCTTTAATAAACTACTTCTTTTCTACTTCGGTATACTCAGCATCAACAACATCTTCTTTTTTATCAGATTTTTCAGTTGTTTCACCTTGAGATTGTCCTGCAGCTTCTTGAGATGCTTCTGGATTTTCCTTATATAACTCAGCAGAAACCTCATAAACTACAGCCTGAACTTTTTCTTTTTCAGCTTTAATCTTTTCAATATCGCCTTCTTGAATTACTTTTTGCAATTCTTGTTTACCTTCTTCAAGCTTTTTCTTATGATCATCGCTAATCTTATCAGCACTATCTTTAAGAAGCTTTTCGATTTGATATACTAATGAATCCGCTTCATTTTTAGCATCAATTTCTTCACGCTTTTTCTTATCTTCTTCAGCATATTTCTCAGCATCATTTTTCATTTTCTCAATATCGTCATCAGAAATTCCTGAAGATGCTTGGATTGTAATTTTTTGCTCTTTTCCAGTTCCTTTATCTTTAGCTTTAACATTTAATATTCCATTTGCATCGATATCGAATGTAACTTCAATCTGAGGAATACCTCGTGGAGCAGGCGCAATACCTTCTAATACAAATCTACCTACACTTCTATTATCAGCTGCCATTTCACGCTCACCTTGTAACACATGAACATCTACACTTGGCTGATTATCTGCAGCTGTAGAAAACACTTGGCTTTTTGAGGTTGGAATTGTTGTATTTCGTTCAATAAGCTTAGTAGAAACAGATCCATACGTTTCTATTCCCAATGAAAGCGGCGTAACATCTAACAACACAACATCTTTAACATCTCCCGCTAAAACAGCCGCCTGAATCGCCGCACCAACAGCAACAACTTCATCTGGGTTAACACCTTGATGTAATTCTTTTCCAAAAAAATCTTTTACAGCCTCTTGAATAGATGGAATTCGTGTCGTACCACCAACTAAAATAACTTCATTGATATCATTTTTTGTTAATCCGGCATCATCTAACGCTTTTTGACATGGATTTAATGAATTTTTAATAACATCACTAATCATAGATTCAAAACTAGCTCGTGTTAATTCTAAGTTCATATGTTTTGGGCCAGAATTATCAGCCGTAATAAATGGTAAATTAATATCTGTTTTCGGCGTAGATGACAATTCAATTTTAGCTTTTTCCGCAGCTTCTTTTAACCGCTGTAATGCCATTTGATCATTACTTAAGTCTACACCTTGATCTTTTTTAAATTCAGCAGTTAACCATTGAATAATAATATCATCAATGTCATCTCCACCTAATTGAGTATCACCATTTGTAGAAAGAACTTCAAAAACACCATCGCCAATTTCTAAAATTGAAACATCAAAAGTTCCTCCACCAAAATCATAAACAACAATCTTTTGGTCATTTTTCTTATCTAATCCATAAGCTAATGCAGCCGCTGTTGGTTCGTTAATAATTCTTAACACTTCTAAACCTGCAATTTCACCTGCATCTTTAGTTGCTTTTCGCTGATCATCATTAAAATATGCAGGAACTGTAATAACAGCTTTTTTAACATCTTCGCCTAAATAGGCCTCTGCATCTTTTTTAATTTTTTGTAAAACCATTGCAGACACTTCTGCAGGTGTTAATTTTTTATCTGGCCCTACAATAACAATTCCCCCGCCACTACGCTCTTCGATTTCGTATGGCAATTTTTTGTTAACTTCTTTTTTTCGTCTTCCGATTAAACTTTTAGCAGAAAAAAATGTAAACTTCGGATTTGTAACCGCCTGTCTTTTTGCAGGTTGCCCTATAAGTCTCTCTCCATCTTTTGTAAATGCAACAACAGAAGGTGTCGTTCTAGATCCTTCTGCATTTGCAATAACAGCAGGCTCTGATCCTTCTAATATAGAAAAACATGAGTTTGTAGTACCCAAGTCTATTCCAATAATTTTTTCTTTACCCATAATTAAAACTCCTTTTTTTTATGTAATTAATTTAATTAAAATATCATGCCAACTTTCAAGCCCTAAGATCTGAACAATATGTTCATAAATTGAACATATCCAAATCAAAACTGAACACAGTGTTCAAAAACTTATCAATTTATTCAGATACAATTACCATTGCAGGCCGAATCACTCTATCGTGCAATAAAAACCCTTTCTGAACTTCTTTAACAACAATATTAGACTCAACATCATCTTGTTTTTCCTGCCCAATCGCTTGATGAAAATTCGGATCAAATGATTTATTTAAAGAATCCATTACTTTTACATCTAATTTTTTCAAAACAGATTCAATTTGTTTTGAAATCATCACAAATCCTTTAATAGTCTCTGTTTGATTTTGATCTTCTTTTTTCGCATGTTCACACGCAATATTAAAGTTATCTAAAATTGGTAAAAATTCACGA
>CAXBWG010000215.1:0-2478 GCA_963979105.1 uncultured bacterium
TTTTTCCTTCATTAATACTTTTATCCCCTATTAGTTCACCCAATATTTTTATAACCATATCACGCCCAGCTTTGTCTTTGGCGCCCAGCATGTGCCCTATCTGCTTGTGGTTATACGCCCTAAAAGGGTTTTCCGTAAAAATGCTTAATATTATGCCAGTAAGCGCACTTCGTGGTCTTTTGGTTTTCTTCTTCTTCATCTATTTTTTAAATTTTAAATACTTAGGGAGGGAGGGTCTTCTTTGGCAAAGATATTAATAAAATGTAACTGAAAATATATGATGTCGCATTTGCTCAATAAATGAACTGCATGTTTAGCATAGAAACAGGAGCGACAAGCCTACTTAATGTTCGCTATTTGTGAACGAATAACTCACCCAAAATTCGAATCTAAAACGTAAAATGTTAAACATTCATAAGAATTGTAAACCCAAAGAAAATAGATTGTAATTTTGTACTGTTTTATAAAATATAAGAGATGAAACACATATTAAAACTGCCTGTATTTTTAATTTTAATTACCCTTATTATTTCATCTTGCGCAAGTAGTCCGGAAAGTAAACTTGTTGGTACCTGGAAAGCCAATAGAGTTGAAACGGATTTTGACGAAAAGTATACTACTCCAGAAATGATTCGACAGGTAGTTGAAATGCAAAAAGAAACATATTTCAAGATTATAGACGACTCAACCCTAATAATAATGTCTCCTGGCAATACTCATGAAACCAGCTGGAATCTAGATGGAGAAACGAAAATAATCGCATTTTTCTTTGAAGGAGCCCCAGGAGTTTCTAATAATTTGGGCACATTAGATAATGAAGTAATTGTTTCAGAATCAACAACAGCACTTGGTAAAATAACTATCTATTACGAAAAAGAGTAAACAAGGTCAATTCAACTAAGCCTTTTTATCTAAACCAAACTCTTTCTCTTTCTTAAAAAACCCTGAGTAAACGATATTAGTATTAACAACGAGCTAATAAATGTAGCGCCTCTTGCAATATAATCACCATTTATTGTATAATAAGTCATTTTGTAATTTGCATTTAGTGTTGCCTTAATCACAGCGGGTACCCAATAGTCAGTTTGATCAATAATGTCACCTCTTTGATTAATAAATGCTGACACACCTGTGTTTGCAGCTCTTGCGACACTGCGTCGTGTTTCGATGGATCTTAGTACGGAAAACATCAAATGTTGTTTATAGCCTGGGGTATTTCCCCACCACCCATCATTAGTTATTACGAAAATCAACCCTGAGCCAAGCTTAACAGAATTAGCAACAAATTCACCATAAACAGATTCATAGCAGATAATAGGGGAAACGGGCTCGTTTTTATTACTAAAAAAAGCTACAGAATTTTCCTCCCTTCCAAGCGTACCTGTTGTTCCCCCCAAATCGATGGCAAATCTTTCAAATGGTTTTAGAAGCCACCAAGATGGCATAATTTCAACACCGGGAGTGAGTTTCGACTTATGATGAATTTGAACACCGCTTTGTTTTTCAATCAAAAATGCAGTATTAAAAGCATAATATTTTCCTCCGGTATTATTGAAACTCCTAGCTGCGTTTGTGGGCGTTTCTTCATCACTCAAAGTCCTATATGTTGTGGCGCCAGTTACCAATGATGCATTTGAATATTTTAAAAGTTCTAAATTAATATTACGAATACTAGTCGATTTATCAAGATACCCCTCCCAAATTTCTTCTTGAATGGCCGATTCTGGAAATACAATATAATTAGTAGTAGGTGTAGCAAGTTTTGAAGCCAAATCCAAATTAATATCCATGATTTTTGAAAAAGGCATTGAATACTGATCGTTATAAGGATCTATGTTTGGCTGAACTACAACAACCTCTACGGGGATTTCCTTTTCTTTATAACCGTTATATATTGAAAACGAAATAATCAATGGTACAACAATAATTATAATCGTTGTAATTATAAGAGAGGCGATTCTTATGGAAGATATTTTTAGTTGTATACACCGAACTATTTCAAAAACAATGATGTTCACAGTTAAAACCCACAGTGTACCCCCAAGACTCCCTGTATATTCATACCATTGAATCCACGTATGTTTTGTTGCAAAAACATTACCCAGGTTTAACCAGGACCATGTAAGGTCCCAATTCATATGAAGAAACTCCCAGGTTATCCAATATATTAAAAGTATAAATGCGCCTTTTTTATTATTAAATAATGCCTTTTTAGAGTGGTGATAAAGTAAAAACACAATCGATATAAACAGGGAGTTTAAAACAAATGCCATTATGGCCCCCATCGGGGTAGAGTTCCATATCCACCATGTTGTCAGCACGTTCCAAATCAAAAATGTTAACCATGAATACCAAAAAACTCCTTTCTTATTATTATCACCGAGATATTGCTGAACAAGTAATAGGGGCACCAATGCAATAAATATTAATGGAGTAAACCCGTCAACTGGCCAAGAGGCAAATAACAGTAAACCGCTT
>CAXBWG010000216.1:0-2443 GCA_963979105.1 uncultured bacterium
AGAATCGCCGCTAGGATTAAAATTAAATTATGATATGTAAAAAAACCCTAAAATTTTATCAATACCCCGTTCAGCATTCCCCCCAGGGCTGGGCAGAGTTATTGGTTCCCCAAGTAGGTAACAATGATTAAACAGGTATTAACGGATCGGCACGCCCCCCCTCGCCGATTAAATTGGTTTCCCGAATATCGTTTAGTAAAAGAAATTCATTTTTTATTTGTTTTAAATAGATGGACATGGCCGACTTTCATAAGAGAAAAATACCCCCCCCCTAGCTATAGGTTATAACCGCTCTTTACATTGTTTACAAGCGTAATAATACACGCATGAAACTGCAGGCATGGTTTCTTCTAATTAAAAACCACACTTCGGACACTTAATCGTGAATTTGTTAGCCATTAGGGGGTTCCTCTTTTCGGTAAGTACCAATTGAAAAGTACTTCTCACAAAGAAAAAGCTCCTGAAATAACAGATTTAAGAGCTTCTTTAACCTTTTCAGAAGACAACCCTTTTTTCAAACAAGTTTCAAGATGCACATTCATATAAGCTTCACCAAACTTCTTCAGTGCATTTATACTTGCTTTTAGTTGCTGAAGCGTTTGAATGCAATCCTCATCATTATTAGTTTCTATTTTTCGCTTAATTCCATCTATTTGACCTGTTACACGATTTAATCGATGAACTAGTTTTTCTTTACTCATAGTTATTCCTCCAAATTTTGTTTTTTAAACAGTGTATAAATAAACGGGCGATGTTCACCCCAGGGTGTATAATAATCATAGTTAAATGAGTGTAATAATTTGTATTGATTTCCCATTAATTTGCTCAACATGTCCGGCCTATATGGCCGAATATCCAACCCACTACATTGTTTAAGCCCATCAACTGAAAAGGTTGCTATAATAACATTTCCACTAGGTGAAAGAATCTTATTCAAAAGATTTAAGTAAGCGTTTCTATCTTTTTCTTTAGTTAAAAAATGAAGAGTTGCTCTATCATGCCAAATTTTTACGTCACTACATTGGGCTAAGCTATGAGATGAGGTTATATCATCAACAATAAATTGTACTCGAGCATCTTTGTCTACGATACGTTCTTTAGTAATATTAAGAGCAACAGAACTAATATCTGTCGCAATCACGTTGGTATACCCTGAATACAATAAATCATCAATAAGTACGGATGCGCCTGAACCAATATCTAGAATCAACTCATTTTTTTTGATCTTACATTGGTTAATCAAGTTTAATGAAGGGGTTGATTCAGATTCATACCAACCTAATTCATCCCCTCTTTTGCCAGTATAGCGTTGATCCCAAAACTTAATATTATTCATTTATTTTTCTATTATTTTTCATCTGATGGACTATCTGATTTTCTTAACGGCATCTTTAAATACCCAACCCCATTATCTTCAGGGCTAGGTAAATTTCCGGCATCAATATTAACTTGAAGACTTTGCAAAAGTAACTTTGGCGATTTAAGAGTGCTATCACGATTATCTCTCATTTTAATAAACTCTTCTTTGGTTGTTGTCTCATTTAATTGAGGGTTTTTCTTTTTTTGTTGACCAATAGTCGACTCATATTGAACGTCTCTCCCTCCAGGTTTATAGTCGTGCCCCACAAAAACTTTAATATAATCAGGAAGTGTATATAGTCGTTCAGTAACTGAATTATACATTATTTCTGAACTACCCCCAGGAAAATCGCATCGCCCAGTTCCGTAATCATGCATAAAAAGCACGTCTCCTGTAAAAACAGCTTCGTTATTAATAAAATATGAAGAGCAAGCAGGGGTATGTCCAGGTGTGAACATTACTTTAATAGAAAGAGTTCCCGCTTTTACAACAGATTCATCTTCTAACAACAAATCAAATTGAATACCACTTTCATTAAAGTCTTTAAAATTAAAAATATGCTTAAATTTACTTTGTACCAATTTAATATTTTTTCCAATTGCCAATTTAGACTCTGGAAATGATTGCTTTAGAAATTGAGAACCAGATAGATGATCTGCATGAGCGTGTGTTTCTAAAATATAATGCAGATTAAGATTTTTTTTATTAATAAATTGAATAACATTATCAACAGACTCTGTCTTATATTTTGAAGAGCCTGAATCGTAATCTAATACAGGATCAATAACAACAGCGTCCTTAGTAGCACTATCATACACAATATAGGTTAAAGTAGATGTGTCAGGATCAAAAAAAGTTTTTATATTCATTTTACATTCTCCTCATTATTATAATTTTCCCAAGCAATAATTCCACCCTTTAAATTTAGAGTCTTTTCAAAGCCTTTTCTCTTTAATAAATCTTGTGCCTTGGCACTTCTTTTACCAGATCTACAATACAAAATAACTATTTTGTTTATATCCACTTTATCGATCGCTGATTCAAGCGTATCTAGTGGAATTAAAATGGCGCCTTTAATAGCCA
>CAXBWG010000217.1:0-2387 GCA_963979105.1 uncultured bacterium
TAATCAACACCTTAAAGGTCAATTTCTTGAATGGCCCATTGTTGGTGCGTTTGGCGATAACTTAATAACAACTGCTAATGATCTTGGAAAGCAATCTGGCCTCTTCTCTGAACATCAAAACTACCCTTACTTGAAAAATTAGGCCATTACATAAATTACAACAGCTAAATCAAGCATGACGGATAATTCTTTTCCGATAGAATAAAGCATCACCGGATTTCTAAAATTAGCTTCACGCTCACGAATGATATGTATACTTTCTGCTTCTAAACGCCGCAAATGGGTTAGCTGTGACATCAGAAATACTCTCTAAGAATGTTATTAATACCCTAAAAGTAGTTATATTTAACCCAATGTAAATAGCAATTTAACCCTCATTAATACTGAAAATTATCAGCAGAGGTAAAAGCCTCATCAACCAGAAACCAGCTTGAGAAAATAAAAATGCTAATTAGCATAGAAAGACTATATGGAAGTTATTTTAGTCACCGAAAGAATTGTCCTGGTAACGCCGTTGCAGAATTTTTTAATTATGTGACGCGAATAAATCAACCGAAGGTAAAACAAGAAATCTTATGCTCTTTGATAAAGATCTTCAAATCGTACAATATCGTCTTCTTCCAAGTATGAACCACTTTGTACTTCAATTAATTCTAATGGAATCGCACCTGGATTTTCTAATGAATGTTTCATTCCTATTGGAATATATACCGACTCATTTTCGGTTACCAATAGTACTTCATCACCTTTTTGCACACGGGCTGTTCCTTTCACAACAATCCAATGTTCAGCACGGTGGTGGTGCATTTGCAGTGATAACTTCGCTTTGGGCTTAACGACAATACGTTTAACTTTAAAGCGTTCTGAATCATCAATACAATCATAAGTTCCCCAAGGCCTAGCAGCCTTACGGTGAATCATGGCTTGCGGGTAATTATCTTTTTTAAGTTGATCAACAATAAGCTTAACCTCTTGTGATTTCTGTTTATCGGCTACTAACACTGCATCTGCCGTTCTAACCACAATCAAATCTTTAACACCTACTGTTGCCAATATACCTTGATCACAAAATAACAATGAATCGGTGGTATCTTCAGTTACAACCGAACCTTTAACAGCATTACCATGTTGATCATGCTTTAGTACTTCCCATAATGCTCCCCATGAACCGACGTCATTCCAACCGGCATCTAATGGAATCACAGAAGTTTTTATTTGAGACTCTACAGCATGTTCCATTACAGCATAATCTATAGAATTAGAAGGACATGATTTAAAAGCATCTGGATGTAACCGATGAAAATTCATATCGTCCTTTCCTTGATTTACTGCATCTAAACAATAATCAACCATCAAAGGCTCAAATTGTTGTAATGCCTCTAAGTAGGTTGTAGCTTTGAATAAAAACATTCCACTATTCCATAAATATTCACCGCTACCTACATACTGCTCTGCCAATTTTAAATTTGGTTTTTCTACAAATTGTAATACGTCAAAACCATTCTTATCATGATTTTCGAGACCTTTTTTTATATATCCGAATCCTGTATGTGGTTGATCAGGGACAATACCAAAAGTCACTAAATGTTCATCTAAAGCCAGGTTTATAGCTTGCTCAACAGCCTTAACAAACTCACTGACTTCAGAAATAACATGATCTGCAGGAAGAACAAGCAGGCAAATATCATCATTTGAACGCCTATATTTTTTTCTAATGAAATGACTACCTGCTGCCACTGCTGGTGCTGTATTTCGGCCTATAGGTTCTAATAAAATTCCACCTGGAGTGATACCTGCTTCACGAAACTGTTATGCTACAAGAAAACGATGTTCTTCATTACAAATAACAACAGGATCTTCCACACTAACCGTGTGAATGGATTGACATCGCCTAAGCGTATCTTGAAAAAGACTCTGATTTGAGAATAAAGATATAAACTGTTTAGGAAACAATTCACGTGATAATGGCCATAATCTGGAACCAGAACCACCAGAAAGAATTAACGGTACAAGTTTCATTATCTCATCCTTTAATTTTTAAGTTAAGTGTTGAAGCCATTCTATTTCTCGCCAAAATAATTTCTATAACATCTAATATCAGAAACACAACAATTACGATAATAAAGGTTTGGTTGGCTTAGATTCGATATCAGAAATACTCTCTAAAAGTGTTATTAACACCTTAAAAGTAGTTATATTTAACACAATGTAAATAGCAACTTAACCCTCATTAATACTGACAATTATCAGCTAAGTTAAAAACTCAATCAGAAGTTAGTTTGAGAAAATAAAAATTCTAATTAACATAGAAAGACTATATGAAAGTTATTTTTGAATCGCCCTGAGTTTTGTAGACATATCGAAGCGTTACAATGTAACTCTAACGG
>CAXBWG010000218.1:0-2371 GCA_963979105.1 uncultured bacterium
ATAAATTAATTACATGAGTCAAATTCATAATATCAATCCCGCGTGCTGCAACATCTGTTGCTACTAAAATTGAATATTTTTTATCTCGAAACAAACCTAAAATACGGTTTCTTTGTTGTTGAGATAAATCTCCATGCAATCCTTCTGCTGGGTACCCACGTTTCATAAGCTCTTGTGCAATAGCATCTACATCACGTTTAGTTTTGCAAAATACAATTCCATATAAGTCATCTACGGTATCAAAAATTCTACAGAGTGCATTGGTTTTATCAGAGTCTTTAACTTCATAATAATGTTGTTCTGTTAAAGTTGTAACCGAATCTTTTGTTTTGGTATTAATTGAAATGTAGTCATTAAGATAATTATTAGCAAGCGATCGTAGCGTTGCATTAATTGTAGCAGATACAAATAATGTACGTTTAGAACTTGGTGTTTTTCCAATAATATACTCAACATCTTCAATAAAACCGTTATTTAACATTTCATCTGCTTCATCTAATACTAGATAAGATAGGTTTGAAATATTTAAATTTTTTCGCTTAATATGATCAATAATTCGTCCGGGAGATCCAACAACAACTGCCGGATTTCGTTTAAGCTCAGATCTCTGTCTTTCAATAGACTCTCCACCTAATATTGCACATACTCGTACCGATTGATGATAATTAAATTCCTTAATTGCTTTACTTACTTGTAAGGTAAGCTCACGAGTTGGAGTTAAGATTAACGCTTGAACATCGTTAGCATCTTCTGATAGAGCATCTAAAATAGGAATACCATATGCTGCGGTTTTTCCAGTTCCTGTTTGTGCTTGTGCAATTAAATCATTTTTGCACTCTGAAAACTTTTGAATTAGTTTTACTTGAATCTCTGTTGGGGTTTCATACCCTTTTTTTTCTAGTGATTCTAAAATATTTTTTGAAATATTTAGATCTTTAAATGATGTACTCATTGGTTGTTTCTCCTTATATCTGTAGAGATAGAGGCTTTAATTAAAGAATCGATATAAAAAAACAACTTATTTAATTTCAAAAACTCTTATCCGCTACCTAATTTAAATCAGTTTTGCATGTAATATGAAAAAATATCAAATGAAAGAAAAAAATTTCAATTACTGACTTATTTAGTGCAAGATTTGCTATTTTTACTTTTTTCAAAACGTAACTCATTAATACTATAGGTATTGCTACCTTGGCCAACTATAATACGAATAATCAAAAGATGCAATAGTTTTAAATTAAGTATTTTTAAGCAGTAATGTCGTTTTTTTTTCTTGCAAAGAGGGGTACCCTTTTTTTAGAGTGAAAAAAAGGGTGAAAAAACACTTTTTTTATTTTGTTCAGTTCACGTTCTCTCTAACCAATCAGCCCCGCATTTAGCCTAGTGCAGTCACCTGAACTCAGCTAACGCTTCAAACAGCAGGAGACTAAACCAGGCCAAATGTGGGGCTTCATGGGGAGAGCTCACTATTGTCCGGGAGTTGAGGGTATTGGACGGTATTTTTTGTTTAAGTTTTGTTCGTGCTTGATAATTTGTTCAGGAGGGTAGGTATAAGGTTTAAAAGAGGGGGGTGTTATACAGACTTAAGAGCGTTCTTTTGGGTGTGGAACCAGTCAACAAACTTTTTAATACCAAGTTCTATGGGGTATTGAGGATTATAGTTGTAGGTTGTTTTGGCGTGAGTGATATCTGCATATGTTTTTTCAACATCGCCTTGTTGGCTTTGCATTAAGTTTAGTGTTGCTTTTTTTCCAAGGGCATTTTCGATTAATTTAATTAAGTCTAGAGTTGAAATTGTTCTAGATTCTCCTAAATTAACAATATCGTAGCTTAATTTAGGACTATATAAAATTTGGCTAATGCCATGAATAATATCGTCGATATAGGTAAAGTCACGTAGGCATTTTCCATGATTAAAAACAGGAATAGGTTGATTGTTTGTAATCATGTTACAAAATTTATGAATTGCCATTTCTGGGCGTTGGCGTGGCCCGTATACTGTAAAAAAACGTAAACAAGCGATTTCTAAGTTGTATAAATGATGGTAGTTATAGCACATAATTTCGCCCATTTTTTTAGTTGCAGCATAAGGAGAAATAGGGTGGTCGACAAAATCTGTTTCAGAAAAAGGAACTTTGTCGTTATTACCATACACAGAAGATGACGAGGAAAATAAAACACGTTTGCAATTATAGGCTTTGGCCATATCTAATATATTTTTTGTTCCATCAATATTTGTTGAATAATAAATTTCAGGGTTTTCAATCGAAGGTCTAACTCCGGCATAGGCTGCTAAATGAATAATTGCATGAATTTTGGTAGTTGAAAAAATAGTTGTTAAAAGAGGTTTATCAAGAATAGAGCCTTCAAT
>CAXBWG010000219.1:0-2324 GCA_963979105.1 uncultured bacterium
AGGTATATACACTTTCATTATCCTAAACTTACAAAAATAGGGATATTGGGAACTACAGGGACATTAATTTCTAAAATTTATCCTGATATTTTTCAGCGTTATAATTTGGAGGTCATTGAGCCTTCTAATGAGATTCAAACGATGTTTGTTTCTCCTTCTATATATGATAAGGAATATGGAATTAAATCTGTTGCAAATCCAGTAGATGTAAAGGCGAAACAAAATCTCATTACCGCAGCTACTTATTTATCTAGAAAGGGCGCAGAAGCTATTGTTTTAGGATGTACTGAAATTCCTCTAGCTATTACTGAGTCTGTTATTGAAAATAGTATTGTTATTGATGCTACATCAATTTTGGCTCAAGCGTTAATTCGTGAATCTAAATATATAAGAAATTTATTTTAAGTTTGGGAAGTAGTTATTATATAAAAGCACCTAATGCGAATAATGGATATTTGAAATGGGTTAATATAGCTCTGAAAATGAATTAGGTGTTAGAAATTCTAATGATAATTCAACAATGGATTGGTTTTTATTATCAAGTTGGAAACTTTCTTCTGCGGTTGATTCAGCATCAGTAGAAAGTACGTATTCGTTAGAGTCTGGATAGGAAGCAAGTAATTTTTCTTATGCAATTGGTTATGATGGAGGTGATAATGATGTGGCTCATGTGTATAATAGTAGTCTGTTTTCTTTAGCTCATTCTCAGTTTAATTTAACGTTAATAAATGCATTAACTTTTGTTGCTACTGTTACTACAGGGATAGTTGTTCAAGCAGCTATAGCTACACAAGATTATTATTTAATGTTTAAAGATAGAATTGTTAATGGGGATTCTAAAAAATAATTTTTTTTTGTTAAAAAAACAGATGGAGAATTTAAAACAAATGATGCTATTAATGGTTGGGCCTTTGATGGATATCCTTTATATGGAAATAAAAATCCAGATGGAATTACTATTGGGACTAATGATTTAGATATTTGTAGAGGACAACCCGATGATACTTATACGTATCGGTATCATATATCAGATGATTTACCTTATGTTTTTCAATGTTTGGTGGGAAATTTAGAGGATTCTATTTTACCAACAGTTGCCGCGTTTAGACCTAGTGGTGCTCTTCTTAATGTAAGTGATTTAATCTTTAGTCATGATAGTAGAGGGGATAAGTCGATGACATATATGTATAATGGACAAAGTTATTATATAAAATTTTCACCATCTTCTACTAATATTACAATTTTTTGAAATTAGGTATTTAAGAATTGTTTATTTTGTTTTATTTAATAAGATGTTTAAAAGTAGATTATTTTGGGAAATCATTTAATGCTATAATAATAATAATAATAATAATAAAGTTTTTAATAGTTGTAATTAGGGGTATTAATGAATTTAGATAATGCTGTAGATGAATTTAAACAATTAATGCAAGAACAGTTGGCACGAATTGAAATTTTAAAGCAATCAGTTGAATGGGTAGATTTTAAAAAAAAATCAACGATTACGATTGGTGTATGTGCAGGTGATGGAATAGGTCCTGCAATAACAGCTCAGGCTCTACGTGTGTTAGAACGTGTTTTAAGAACTGAAATTAAAAATAATAAAATTGTAATTAAGCTTATTAATGGGTTAACTATCGAAAATAGAGCTAAACTTAAACAAGCAATTCCAGCAGATGTATTAGCAGAATTAAAAACATGTGATGTTATTTTAAAGGGGCCAACTACAACACCTCAAAAAGGAGACGGATGGCCTAATATAGAATCTGCTAATGTTGTAATGAGGCGTGAATTAGATTTATTTGCCTGTGTAAGGCCAATTCGAGTACCAGAAAAATCTATTGATTGGATATTTTTTAGAGAAAATACGGAAGGGGCATACGCACTTGGTTCTAGAGGGCTTTCTATATTAGAGGATCTTAGTGTCGATTTTAAAGTTATTACAGAGCCTGGGGCTGAACGAATTATTAAAATGGCGTTTGAATTCGCTAAACAAAATAATCGAAAACGAGTTACAGTTGTAACAAAGTCTAATGTAGTTAAAACAACAGATGGTAGATTTTCTGATGTTGCTAGACGTATTGCTAAAGATTATGAATCTTTTGGGATAACTTGTGATGAATGGTATATCGATATTATGACAGCTAAATTATTAGATGAACGCAGGGCAAAAGAATTTGATGTATTTGTTTTACCAAATTTGTATGGCGATATTTTAACAGATGAAGCTGGTCAAATTCAGGGTGGGGTGGGAACTGCCGGAAGTTCTAATATTGGAAAACGTTATGCGATGTTTGAGGCTGTTCATGGCTCGGCCCCACGAA
>CAXBWG010000220.1:0-2290 GCA_963979105.1 uncultured bacterium
GAGTAATTAGCAATTTTATTGTACAAGCATTAAAAAACGAACCTATAACTTTATACGGAGATTGCGCACAAACAAGAAGATTTTGCTATGTGGATGATTTAATAGCCGGTCTATTAAAACTTATGTATAGCCCAAACTCATATACAGGCCCTGTAAATTTAGGAAATCCCAAAGAAATTAGTATAAAAAAAATTGCTGAAAAAATTATTTCACTAACAAACTCTAACTCAAAAATAACCTACCAAGAACTTCCAGAAAACGATCCTAAACAACGTCAGCCAGATATTTCAAAAGCAATAAATGAATTAAATTGGGAGCCTTATATAGCACTTGAAGATGGAATAAATCGAACAATAACTTACTTTAAATCTATAATTTAACCAAAAGGTATCACCAAAATCAATAAATCTGGTATAATATATTGGCATGAAAACAAGTTTATCCTTTAATCACTTAATTTCAGCTCACCAACTATCTATTGAAGATATTATGCTTCTTTGTAACAAAGCACTAGAAATAAAAAAAGATCCACAAAACAAAAAAATGCAATTTAAATCCCCAAAAATCTTAGCCTCTTTATTTTTTGAACCAAGTACAAGAACACGCTTTTCTTTTGAATCTGCAATGATCGAACTTGGAGGTAATTACATAAATTTAGAAAATTCAAACTCTGCATCTACATCTAAAGGTGAAAGTCTAGAAGATATGGGGAAAATTATAAGTGCCTATGCAGATATAATTGTTATGAGACACCCAAGTTCGGGAAGTGTATCACGATTTTCAACCTATGCAGATGTTCCGGTAATTAATGGCGGCGACGGTCCTCACGAACACCCTTCTCAATCGTTAACTGATTTAACAACAATTTTAGAAAACAAAAAAAAATTATCAAAACTAAACATTGGATTTTTTGGCGACTTAAAATATGCAAGAACAACAAATTCATTAATAAAACTATTAACCTTATTTAATGACAATCATTTTACTTTTATTTCATCAAAAGACTTAAAAATAAATGATACACTAAGACTATTTTTAAAAGATAAAAATCAACATTTTCTAGAACATAACACCCTAAAAGATGTTATTTCAGATTTAGATGTACTATATGTTACTCGAACTCAATTAGAACGAACCTCCAAAAAAAATATATCTACAATATCGCCTATTACTATTAATTCATTAAAAAATGCAAAAAATGATTTAATAATTCTACATCCCCTACCCCGCGTATCAGAACTAGACACGTCCGTAGACTCCCACCCAGCAGCAAAATATTTTGAACAAGCAAACAATGGACTTTATTTAAGAATGGCTCTATTAAAAAACTTACTTTCAGATGCTTAAATTAGCTATTAAATAATCGAATAATAGAATCATTAACTTGATTTAATCGCCGAACAAACTTTATAGATGTTAAATCTAAAACAGACAATGTCTCTGGATAATAATCAACAATATAATTAACTAATCTAGAATACAAAATTTCTGAAAACATATACTTCTTATTAACTAAACGAAGCTCTACAGAATTAAAATAACAAACATTTCTTAAACAAGCAGGGCCTCCCCCGTTTTTAACACTTTCATTTAAATCCACATAAACAACCTCTAAGTCATTTTCTAAATTAGAATTAATTTGAGAAACAATAGTATTAATGCTCGGATACTTTATGCAATTTAATGGACAAATTAACCCATATTTATTTTCTCTAATTTTTACTAATTGAGAATTAAAAAAATAAGAAGAAAGTGCATCTTGAATACTTAATACCGAATTAGAAACAAATACAATTTTTAATTCTTGGTTAAATAATTTATAAAATGTTTCTTTAATATAGGTTAATATATAATCTTGATTAGTAAACGAAAATTCATGTAGCACTAATAAAGAATCCATTCCAAACGAAATAATATCATTATGAAATACACCTCTATCTATAGCTTTAGGGTTTTGTTCAACTAGTATCACATTTTTGTTCATCATGTGGTGATCTAAAACAAATCTTTTCCAAGAATTAATAGAATGCCTTGCCTTAAATTTAGATGTGTTATTAGATCCATATACACAAATATAAAACCCCTTACCTAAATAAGATGATAACCGAATCATATTAGCCATTCCTTCATCACATATAGATTCAGCCAAAGGAGGGGTTAAAACTATTTTAGAATTAAAGTCAAAAACATCATTAAGCAACTCACAGATAAAAGGGACATCCATTTTACGATGTTCCATACTTGCTAAATTTGAAATTCTTAAATAACTTTTATTTGTTACCGAATCAAT
>CAXBWG010000221.1:0-2248 GCA_963979105.1 uncultured bacterium
AAATAAACTACTTTCTTTTAGCGCTTTTACACATAAAGATTCACAAGACTCTTTATTTTTTTCCCAGGGACAACGATAACAATATGGGTAAGGAAAAAATTCTACACCTTCAAGCATAGGCCCAATATTATCTTGGTAAGATTTTTTGGATGTTGTAACAGATAACGCTCCCATACTGCGTCCATGAAATCCACCTGTAAAGGCAATGACTTTATGTTTTTTAGTTACATACTTGGCTAATTTTAGTGCCGCCTCTACAGCAGCTGCTCCACTTTGGTCAAAAAATAGCTGATACTCATCATGAGGAAATAATTTTAAAATAGCCTCTGCACATTCTATAAGAGCATTACAAAATCCAATAGCAATACATGGATGAATAAGCTCTGCTGCTTGTTTTTGGATAGCAGCAACTACTAGCCGATGACAATGCCCAGTAGAGGCAACTGCAATTCCAGATCCAAAATCAAGATATTTTTTTCCCTGTTTATCTATTAAATAACAGCCTTTCCCAGCTGAGATTTCTAATTCATGATATTTTCCTAATACAGGAGAGAATAGATTTTTTCCGCGATCTTGTAACATAGCAATTTAGTGTATCTTTTTTTAATCAGATAATCTAGTTTTGAGCATGAGGGTGAGATTCGTTTAAGGTTTGAGCTAAGTCTTCATTGGCAACATGTGTATATATTTCGGTGGTAGATAAATTTTTATGTCCTAGCAGGTCTTTAATAATTGCCAAATCAGCGCCTCCTTTATATAAGTCTGTTGCATAACAATGTCGAAGAGTATGAGGCGTAATATGTTTATTAAATCCTTGTTTGAGGGCACACTGTTTTATAATTCTTTGAATAGTGCGCTCAGACAAGCGGTTTCCATATTTATTAATAAATAATGTTTTAGACTCTTTTGTTTTCCATAAACAACGCGCATTGTTAATATAGTCTTGAATAATTTTGTAGGTAATCCCTCCTAGATAGACAATGCGTTGATAATTTCCTTTACCAGTGATTAGACATTCTCGTTTGTTGAAATTGCAATTATTAAATTCTAATGTGCATAACTCTGCAACACGTAATCCCATTCCATATAAGGATTCACAGATAGCTTTATCACGAATACCAATAGGGGTTGTAGTGTTAATGTTATTTAAAAAATCTAATACATCTTTAGTCGATAAAATATGAGGTAGATTAATGCTTTGTTTAGGAAGTTTTATTTGTTTCCAGGGATTAATATAGGTAACATCTTCTTTAATTAAATAGTTCCAAAAGGATCTATAACTAGAAATATAGCGCGCGATAGTCTTACTTTTCTTTATTTCATAATGAGTTTCAATAAATTGTCTGCAATGCTGTTTTGTTAGAGTATCTAAACTTAAGTTTTGTTGTTGCATAAAGGCATGTAAGTAATTTAGATCAAGCTCATAATTAGAAACTGTATGAATAGAGTAGTTTTTAAGAGAAAGTAAAGTGTCTAAGAATTTTTGAATATAGTAATTAGTTACCTTCAAGGTATTTTGCTTTATTTTCTTGAGTTAGCTCTATTTCTTCATTTTTTTCTTCTATCCAGCAACGGCGTTCAGTTTTACGAGTTTCAATATGAAGATAATTTTCTTTTTTATTAATCCCAATTCCTGTGATAGATGAAATTTTTTCAGCAGCTTTAAAGATATCTGTTAAGGACATATCCTCAATTGTAATATTTGCTGCAAGTCCTTGAGTATGTAAATTCCGTTTTAAAGATCCTTTTTTTTCAGCAACTTCATTGGATTCATAACCCTTTACTATTGTTATTCGTTTTTTAACTAAAGTTCGTAGTTCTTCTAATGCGCCAACTAAACCTAATGAAATTTTAAATTTCCCCGATTCTTTACATGTAAAATCTAGTTTAGAAAAATGGTCTGATATTTTATTTGTAAACCGTTTTTTATTCCTAGAAAGTGATCTTTTTTTAGACGAGGAATTTTTAGAAAAATTAGATTTTTGTGATCTCATAAATAGTAGTATAGCAATAATAAAAAGTTTAAAGAAGTTTACAGTAAAAATTAATTATTTAAATCAAGCATATGTTTAATGGCGTTAAAGTCTTGTGAGGTTAGCCATTTAGGACTATTTATTTTATTAGATGCATTTCTAAGTAGGTAAGATGGATGAAAAATAGGCATAATATATAATGGGGAATTCATATAATTCACTGCTGCTTTGTACCACTGTCCTCTAACTTTGCTAATTGCAAGTTTTTCCTCCAG
>CAXBWG010000222.1:0-2239 GCA_963979105.1 uncultured bacterium
AACACTATTTTACTTTGATCATCTGTTAGTTCTTTTTTAAGTTTGTCTGTTACGACCATCTCTGCAAACACAGATGCGGTTTCTGCTAATGGTAAAATTGGATGATAATTAGTAAGTGTTTGCTTTGATGCCAGCACGTCGTGAATTGCATGACCTAATTCATGGGCCATAGTAGAGACATCTCGAGGTTTTCCTAAGTAATTTAGCATTACATACGGATATACATCTGGTGTGTAACCAGAACAAAACGCACCCCCTCGTTTTTGCTTTTGTACGGGTGCATGAATTCTGTTTTCATCGAACATTTTTTTTGCAATATCACCAAACTCAGTATCGAATGCATAAAATCCATCTAATACTAATTTTTTAGCCTCATCGTATGAAAAACTAGTTTCTACATTTGGTAACGGCGCATAAATATCAGCTAAGCTCATTTTGTCTAACTTAAGTAACTTCTTTTTAATTTTATAATATTTTTGAACTAATTTATTTGATTTTGTTGTAATTTCATGTAGCATTTCAATAACATTTTCTGGTAAATTGTTAGATATATTTCGAACACTTATTGGGCTTTTATATCCACGCAATTTTCGTTCAGTATTAAAATCTTTAAAGATATGATTTAGAATATGCGTGACTACTATTTTATTATCTTTATATTTATCAAAAAATATTTTCATTGCCTTTGCACGAACTTTAGGATCTTTATGAAGTCTTAAATTTCTAATTTCAGAACCTGTTAATTCTTTTGTTTTTCCATCTAATTCAATGTTAAATCTAAATGATGCCGTTAGCTCTGAATATAGTTTTTGATATCCATTCATACCTGTAACATCTTTAATATTAATAACTTTCTCTTCTGCTTCAGCTAGATTAAATTGGGCAGTTTGATAGGAACGTAAAATAGAATAATAATAATTTTTTAGCTCATCACTTGATTTAAAATCTGCGATCGCCTTTTTAGATAAATCACCTAACTCTAGATCAAAAAAAAGTAATTTATTAGAAATTTCAGATTCTAAATCATCTAATTTACCAACAAGTTGTTTGATGTCTTCATTTTGAGTTTCAATGCTGTAGCGTAAACTCGTATATTGGCTAAGTTTATATAAGGGGTTTAATAACTCTTCGAGTTTTTTATATGCAGTATTAAGCTCTTTTGCTGAAAGAGTTTGAATTTTTGTTTTATATTGTTTTTCAAAGTCTGTTGCTTTGTTTAATGATGTCGTCATTACTTCTTTTATTTTAGGATCTGTTAGAGAACTAAAGAAACAAGATAAATTCCAAACAATATTTTCTGCTCCAAATGTGTTTTCTTTTTGTGTCATAGATTCTCCTTAAAACGATAAATTAACCAAAATTAATAGTAACTGAAAATAGAGCTTAGTTCCAATTTAAATTTTAATTAATTTTACTCATTATCGTTTATTTGTTTAGGTAAAAAAAGTTTTTTCTTTTTTGGGGAGGAGTTATCACGTCCCAATTGTCCCTTTGATTTAGTTTTTTCTTGGGTTAGAAATGTTACCAAATTATCTTTTTTGGGGGGAGTTATCACACCCCCCTTGCCCCCCTTGATTTACTTTTTTTGGGTGAAAAAAGTAACAAAAACAACTTATTTTTAGGCTCGAGACACGTTCACTTAAACCAATCAGCAACAACGTGTCATGCTAGTACAGCATTCAGAACTCGCTACGCTCAGACAGCTGAACGCTGAACGGGCATGACATGTTGTTGCTTCATGGGGGCGTTCACTATGGTCCGGGGTGTCCTGGGGGCTTGAAAGGAGGTGTTTAAGGTGGTTAGAAGGTGTTGTTCAGATAGCTGAGCGCTGATCAGGTCGATCCAGGAAATGGGATTTCATCTTTTATGGTTTGTTGGATTAGTGGGAACATCGTCTTTGAAGAGGATAGGGGTATTGTTGGTATTTTCATTTTTAGTAATTTCTCTTTTATTTGTTATTTTGTTTACTGTAACTATGACAAAACAGATAAGTTATGGATGGCTAATCGGATTAGTCGCTTCAGGTTTAGGATTAAACAGCCAAAGATAAAAGATTTTGTTCATATGAAGATACTACTGTAAAATAGAGTCTATGATGAAAACAGACGAATCTTTAAACGTATACGGAAAGCCCCTACGAACCTGTTGCATGAGTCCTGTAACAGGTTTTTTTAGGAATGGTTGTTGTGATACATCCGATCAAGACGTAGGGGTACATACCGTGTGCATTATCGTTACA
>CAXBWG010000223.1:0-2224 GCA_963979105.1 uncultured bacterium
CGGCTCAAGAACAAATAAGCTCTAGCCAAGACCAAATTAATCAGGTTACAGATCAACTCAAAGTAAAAACCCAAGACTTAAGAGATTTAAAATCTAAAGAAGACGATAAACAAGCTTCAGAGTTTGAGCGGTTATCTACTAAATTACTTAATGAAACAGGGATTACAGACATTGCAAGTGGGATTTTATCCGGCGTTACTCCTACAGATGAGCAACTGGCTCAATTACAACAAAAATCAACTGCGATATTACAGACAATTGATCAGATGAAAAGCTTGGTAGCCGATCATGCAGATAAAGCCGATATGTTAATAGAGCAAATACCTTATGCAGGTCAAATTTACTCTGCAGCTAAAATACTTAATTATATTTCAAGCGCTCATGACAAAGGTAAAGAAATTTCTCAATTACGTAACATGATAGCTACAGTGAAAACAGAAAATTTAGATACTATTTACTCTCAAGATGATTCAAGAATAGATAACTTTAGTAATTTAATGCAAAAGAAAGATGAGGCTTCTGTGGTGTTTGCAGATATTGTTTTCTCTTCCTTAAATTTAGCGTCTTCGCCATTAGGAGTTTCTGTGGGATCTTTTTTAAAGCAAGCATATAATTTAAATAAAGCAGGGACCTTAAATGATGATCAATACAAGCAAATTTCAAAAAATATTATGACATTAAATGATAAGTATCATAATATGGCAAGTCAGTCTAAAGAAGACGCCGCTCATGATTTTGTAGATCATTTACGTCAGGGAGCTATTGAGAAAAACTGGGATAGCGTGTGTGATTCATTTATGAATTATTCATTAGTAGGAGTAAATTCTACTATTATAAAGCAAGAAATTTTAGGAACAAATTCATAAATAAATAGGGGTTGACCTCTAAATTTAGTTTGACTAGTATAAAAAAAGATATGTTCATTTTTCGGTTATTTTTAGGTCTAAGTATGCTTTTAGCACATGGGATACCTAAATTGAAAAAATTCGATCAACTTTCACATTCATTTCCAGATCCCTTAGGTGTAAGTTCTCCAATAAGTTTAAGCTTAGTGATTTTTTCTGAAGTTGTGTGTTCTATATTATTAATTTTAGGAATTAAACTTAGATGGGTATTAATTCCGTTAATTATTACAATGGCCGTTGCTGCATTCATGATCCATATTGATGATCCGTATGCAAAAAAAGAAAAGGCGTTGTTATATCTTTTTGGATATTTAACACTATATTTTATGTCTAAACCTGAAACCGAATATGACGATGATGTTTAACTAAGCAAAAATGTTTATTTTTATCTAAATAAGTGTACATAGACTACTGAGTAATTAAAATGAAGTTTACAATAAAAAAAAGCATAATTATAACAATTGTTTTAGCTGGTTTTTTAGTATCTTTTTTTGTTGGCAAAACAATTAGCCCAAGTTATTACGTTGAACGTATTTCACTTGATGTATTTACAGAGAATAATCAATCTTTTTATATGTATAAAGATAAAAAAACAGCTATAGAAAAAATAGTACCTTTAACCGAGTCTTATCTATATGAGTTTAATAGTAATCAAGTTAATCACGATCACGACTATTTAGATGAAATTGTAGAAGAAAAAAATACGTTAGAGGATTCTGGTTTTTGGCTATTAAAGTTGAAAAAACATTATAAATTTTGGTCGTTATTACCTGCCTTAATAACGCTGTTATTATGTTGGCTTACCAGGGAACCAATAACGTCATTATTATCAGGTATTATTTCAGGTGCTTTAATTTTAGGTCAGTATAATATAATGCAGGATGTTTTAATCCCAAATTTAATGAGTAAAAACTCTGCTTCCATGATTATAATTTATTTATTTTTATTAGGCGGTTTGTTGGGTATTTGGTCTAAAACGGGCGCAGCTCAAAGTTTTGCTAACTGGATGACGGTTAAATTTGTTAAGGGGCCAAGGTCAGCTAAGTTAGTAGCTTGGTTTTTAGGTGTATTATTTTTTCAAGGCGGAACCATGAGTGTTGTGCTAGTAGGAAGTACCGTTAAGCCAATTGCAGATAAAGAAAATGTAAGTCTCGAGGAGTTAGCCTATATTGTTGATTCAACAGCTTCCCCTATAGCCTCTCAGCTGGCTTTTAACGCATGGCCAGCTTATGTCCAGGCGTTTATTTATATCTCTGGGGGAGGGGTTCTTGCAACAGAGGCAGATAGAATTGCCTTTTTTTTTAAAAGTGTACCGTTTT
>CAXBWG010000224.1:0-2210 GCA_963979105.1 uncultured bacterium
CCTGCAAAAAAGTGTACTCATACACGCCTCCGGAAATAAAATCTGGAGTTACTGGATACGGCCAAGCGACAAAATCACAAATTCAATACATGGTAACAAAACTATTAAACTTACCAAGCCCCCCCAAACCAGATGACACAGCAGATGCGCTAGCGGTAGCAATATGCCACGCAAATAGCCATAAATTAAAATATATCACAATGCAATCAAGCTCCAAATGAATCAAATAGATCGATACATAACCCTTTTAAAAGAGTATAACGTTACAACAAACATTTTCTCAAAACAATCCTATGACAAATTAACATTTCACATAAACGACTGTATAACATTAAGTAAATTAATAACAAATAAAAAACTAGTATTATTTGACTTTGGATCTGGCTCAGGCCTACCAAGTATTCCAATAGCAATTATGAACCCAAAAAACACCATCTATGCAATCGAATCTAAAAGCCGAAAAACAAATTTTTTAAACATAGCTAAAGACACCTTAAATCTAACCAACTTAAACATCATTACACAAAATTTATTCGAATGGAAAGCGCCCTGTAAGCCAAATATTATAACAGCCAAGGCCTTTGCCCCTCTAGATAAAATAAATCGCCTTTATAACAAATTTAAAGGGAAAAGCACCTTTGTTTTAATTCCAATAAGCAAAACCCAAGCCTCTGTCTATGAAAAAGACAACTCAATATCTATAATCGAAGTAAATTCTTTCTACTATGCAAAACTTTTTACAAATAATACTTAAGTCGACAACAACAGCACCAATCGGTCATAATCTTCTTTAGAGGTATATGATAACGATAACTTTCCCTTCTGATCCGTCCCGGAATAGTTAACTTTAAATCCAAACGACTCAAATCGCTTGATAATAGAATTAAATTTCTCTTCATGATAAAAACCTAACTCTCGATTCAAGTTTAATTGATTAGTCGAGTCATCTAATGATTTATTTTTTAACGCAACCAATTTTTCTAGCTGACGAACAGACAAGGATTTTTGAAGTGTCAGTTTAAAAAATTCTTCCTGAAGTGCAATTGTACTTAATCCCAAAAGAGATCTAGCGTGACCTTCAGATAATTTAGACTCCATTACTGCAAATTTAATACTATCAGGTAAATTCAGAAGGCGCAGAGAATTAGATATCGCAGATCGGCTCTTGCCAAAAAACTCAGCCAACATTTTATGAGAATAAGAAAACTCTTTTACTAATCGGCAATACCCTTCCGCCTCTTCAATAGCATTTAAATCTTCTCGATCTAAATTTTCTACTAACGCAATCTGCAAAGCCTCTAAATTGCTCATAGATTTTATAATTGCAGGAATAGATGACATATTAGATTCCGTACAGGCACGCAGCCGACGTTCACCCGCAATTAATTCATACCCACCTAAATCCGAAGGGCGAACTAAAACAGGCTGGGCCAGCCCATTTTTTTGAATAGAATTTATCAGATTTCGCATTCCATCTTCACTAAAATATCGTCTAGGCTGATATTTATTTACAGTAATATCTTTTATCGGAATTTCAACAACACTACGGCCACCACCAATAAAAGACTTTCCAAAAACAGCCTCTAACCCTCTCCCTAACTTAGGCAACGATTTTACAATTTTATCTGACACGTTCAATAACCTCCTGTGTTAATTCTGAATATGCATCCGCGCCAGCACATGTTGAATTATACAACACAATGGGAATTCCATGACTTGGAGCTTCAGTTAATTTAATATTTCTCGGTACAATAGTATGAAACACAAGCCGCTTAAAAAACTTGCGAGCACTCTCTACAACTTCACGATTCAAAGCCGTACGACAGTCAAACATTGTTAATAAAATCCCAGCTATTTCTAAGCCCGGATTCAGTTCACGCTTAACCGACTCTATAGTAGTAACTAAATGCCCTATACCTTCTAATGCAAAATATTCACATTGAACTGGAACTACGACATAATGAGCTGCAACCAACCCATTTAACGTTAACAAACTTAACGACGGGGGACAATCAATAATAATATAATCATACAATCCATTTAGGTTAGCTAAAACATCTTTCAAAACTGTTTCACGTGAAACATGATTAACAAGTTCCACCTCTAAAGCGGCTAACTCTTGTGACGCAGGCAAAACATGCAGAGATTCAAATGCAGTAGGATACAAACAATCTTGAAAATGACATCTGCCACATAACAAATCATAAATA
>CAXBWG010000225.1:0-2164 GCA_963979105.1 uncultured bacterium
TCTAAAGGAATTCCAAAACTTTGTGTAGATCCAATTGCGACATCAATGTTTTGAGGCGGGTTTTGATGCGTTAAATAGGCGAGATCTGTGGCGAAAATAACATCGATATTATTTTGTTTTGCGAGCTCTATATGTGATTTGTAATCAATGTCTTCACCGAATCTGTTTGGGCTTTGTATAATAATAGCAAACACATCTTCGTTAAATTCATTTAGTGTATTTAAATCTGTTATAGACGTGTTAATGCCTAAATGATGAGCTCTGGTGTTTACAACTTGAATTGTTTGAGGAAAACTATCAGATGCAATTAGGCATGTCTTTTTTGTGTTTCGTTGTTGTCTATAACACATTATCATTGCCTCAGCGGCAGCTGTTGCTTCGTCTAATAATGATGCATTTGCAATAGGTAGGCCTGTTAGTTCAGTTACCATTGTTTGGAAGTTTATGAGGGCTTCTAATCTTCCTTGTGCTATTTCTGCTTGATACGGGGTGTACTGGGTATACCATCCTGGATTTTCAAATAAATTTCTAAGAATTACACTAGGGGTAATACTATTATAATAGCCTAGTCCAATATGGGAGATGTATGCCTTGTTTTTTTTTGCAATAGTGTTAATGTGCATTAAAAAATCATATTCACTTTCTGCAGATTCAATGTCTAATTTTGTTTTTCGATGAATGTTTGTTGGTATAATTTCATTTATAATACTTGTTAAAGAATTGGTTTTTAGTGTTTTTTTTAATATCTCATCATCTTTTTCTGAGTGTGGGATATGTCGTTTTATGTAATCAGGACTCATGGGGTTCTCCTTTTGTTTTTTTGCATATTTCTCCTTCTTTTAATGTGCATAAAATATCATAAGGAGATGATTTTTTTATAAATGTAATATTTGGTTTTCTACCAATTAATAATTGGTTTTTAAGTTCTTTTTTAAGAAAATAAGGGTTGAATAGTTTTGATATAATTTGTTTATTTAAAGAATTAAATAATTTATAAAGGGTAGGTATAAGTTCTTGTGAAATTATGCTTGATATAGTTAATACTTTTTCCTGTTGAATTAATTTAGTTAATCTTTTTTTGTAAATTTCGATATTTTTCTTTATTACAAGTCCTAGGCTTATATTTTTTTGCAAGTTTATGGTTTCTATACTAGTTAAACTTTCGTTTGTAATGTCGATAATAAAGTGAAAGTTAGAGTCGTTTTTTAAATAAGACGATTCTTGAATAATAAATAGTAATTCAGAGAGTGTTAAATATAAAATATATGTATTTCCTGGTATAAATTTCATTGATTTAAAGGAGTTAAAAAATGCATATGTTTCATGAAAATGTATTGAATTAAAAGAATTTGTAGATAATGATATTCCATTGTTTAAAGATGTCTCTAAGGTTTCTGAACTTTTGAATCCTTGAATTAAATTAAATGTGTTTTCTATTATTAAATAATTTTTAGCTTCTATTTGAGTGAATTCTTCATCGTCTGGTAAATAACCTAAGGCAATAATTTTACTGTTTCTTAGGCCAATGTTTAAATTGGTGTTTTTATTTAAGGTATCGGTTTTTGTGGCATTTGTTATTGCTATTGAATTCATAGCGAATAATATTATCAGATTAGTTATTTTTAGCATATGGTCCTGTTTTTTTTAATTCATTTTTTTTGTTTATTTGTGGTTAATTGTGGGTATATAAATAATGGGTATATTATGATAAAAATTTTTTATATTTTAGTTATGCTATGTCTATTGTTTAGTAATTCAACAATAGCCGAACTTAATTTAGATTCATTTTCTTTTCAAGATTACTATCCATCAGCACATGAATTTAATGACTCGGTAGAACCTTCCTGGTTAAAATTAACTAATTCAGAATCTCATTCTTATAAAGAACCTGTTCTTGTTTTAGATAGAGCCTCTAAGGTTAATGAAACCACAGCTTCTATTTTTATAACAAAAGATACACCGGCGTTAGCTTATCCAAATCCATTTAGGCTTGTACAAGGGGTTGAAATTGGCTTTTATTCATCTGCGGCATTTGATGCTCAATTCTATGTGTATGATATGGTGGGGCATTTACGCATAAAAAAAGATATGGTGGTTTCTAACACTTCGTATAATTTGATTTCGTTAAGTTCTGCAGATTTTCAGGGGGGCTCAGTATCTGCAG
>CAXBWG010000226.1:0-2125 GCA_963979105.1 uncultured bacterium
ACCTCGTGCCATCGATGGCCAAGGTTCGGTTAAACTTAACAACCCCCCATCTTTTTTAATTTCATCACCTTCATTACTAAACAAACTTGCAGAAATTCCAGGCAACGGTTTTCCTGCAAACCCAGGTTTCATTTTATCTAAACCAGGCAATGTTGTAATCATCACCCCACCTGTTTCTGTTTGCCACCAAGTATCTACTACTGGACAATTTTGGTTTCCAACATGAGTGTAATACCACATCCATGCCTCTGGATTTATAGGTTCTCCAACACTTCCAAGAAGTCGTAAAGAGCTAAGATCATAGTATTTTAAAACAGCTTCTCCCCATTTCATAAACAACCGAATCGCAGTAGGCGCAGTATAAAATATACTAATTTTATAGGTTTGAATTAACTCCCAAAAAATACCATTATCAGGATAATCTGGTGTTCCTTCATACATAAATACAGTACCTGCATTTAATAAAGGCCCATAAACCAAATAAGTATGACCTGTAATCCAACCAATATCTGCTGTACACCAATATACATCGGAATCTTTTAAATCAAAAACAGCTTTTGTAGAATATTGAGCATGCGTTAAATACCCACCTGTTGTATGCACTATCCCTTTTGGTTTACCTGTCGTTCCAGACGTATACAAAATAAATAACGGATCTTCACTATCCATGTAAGCAGGTTTAAAATCGTCTATTGAGATATCTAATAACTCATCAATATAGCTATCCCGGCCAGAGGTTAAGCTAACAGGTTTATTAGTACGCTTAAATACTAGAACATTTTCAACAAAATCTAACTCTAAACTATCTAATGCTGAATCTACAATTTGTTTTAATTCAATAATTTTACCACGTCTATAACCACCATCTGCTGTAATAATACATTTTGAATTAGAATCTATTATTCTTTCACGTAATGATTGCGCAGAAAAACCAGCAAACACAACACTATGAATAGCACCAATTCGAGCACACGCTAAAACTGCAATCGCCAGCTCAGGAACTAAAGGCATATAAAGAGTTACCCTGTCTCCCTTTTTTACATTACATCGAACAGATAACATCTGTGCATACTGACATACTTTAATATGCAATTGCTCATAGGTTAACGTAATTTCTTCACCTTTTTCACCACGCCAGATAATAGCCCGTTTTGTAGCATAATAATCTAAATGACGATCAACGCAATTATAGGAGGCATTTAATTTGCCGTTAACAAACCATTTTGAAAAGGGCCTATCCCATTGCAATGTTTTATCCCATTTTTCATACCAAGTTAATTTATTTGCCTGAAAATCCCAAAACTCTAATCTATCTTTACTTGCCTTTTCATGTAAAGCGTTAGAATTAACTGTTGCTTGTTCACAAAATTCTTTCGACGGATAAATAATAGCATCACTTTTATAATGAGATTCAATAGACATAGGCTTACTCCAAAATATTTGATATCTTAATTACTATATCAAAAAAACAAACTTTATAAAAACATCTAACAACAAAATTATATCAGTGAATCAAATAGATACAGGTAACCGCTTTCGACCCCAAGTTCCTTTTGAATTTGGAAAAACACCTGCTAAATAAGTATCGCAAAACATACATTTGTTATCTTTTATATGATATTCACCTAACTCATACCAATCTCTCTGTATTAAACACTCATTACAATTAGGGCAATATGTACTGGCTGTTTTTGCATGATGTATATTACCTGTATATACATAATTTAATCCATTATCTTTTGCTATTTTATGAGCTGTAATTAATATTTCAGCCGATGTTGGATTTAAATCCATCATTTTAAAATCTGGATGAAATCCAGTAAAGTGAATAGGTACATCTGAACCTAAATTTTTATAAATCCAACGTGTCATTTCATCTATTTCTTTTAAATCATCATTATGAGTCGGAATAATTAAATTAGTAATTTCAAACCAAACAGAAGTTTCGTGTTTTAAATAAACAAGTGTATCTAAAATAGGCTCTAAATTTGCCATACATAAGCGTTTATAAAATGTTTGAGTAAACGCTTTTAAATCTACATTAGCAGCATCCATAACAGAATAAAACTCAGATCTAGCTGTATCTGTAATATAGCCAGCAGTAACAGCGACTGTCTTTAAGCCT
>CAXBWG010000227.1:0-2114 GCA_963979105.1 uncultured bacterium
CTGCTTGGTTTGTTTTAATTACATTTTTTTGTAAGATATCTGCTTGAAATTGTAATAAGAAGGGGTTGTTAGATACGCCGCCATCTACCCATAGATCTTTCAGGCTAGATTTAAAAGACTTTTCAAATAAAGAAATAACATCGTAGCTTTGATAAGCAAGCGATTCAATGGTTGCTCGAATAATATGATGATGAGTTGATTTTTGAGTTAACCCTGTAATAATTCCTTTTGCATCTGGGGCCCAATAAGGAGAGCCTAGTCCGGCTAGCGCTGGAACAAAATAAACACCTTCTGTTGAACTGCATTGCTCGTTAATAGTATTTGTTTGTGATGCTTGAGAAATTAATCCTAAATTATCTCGCAGCCAATTTATTGCAGCTCCTGCAATAAAAATACTTCCTTCATAGGCATAATATGTTTTTGTTTTGGTGCTAAGAGCAACTGTAGTAATTAAGTTAGGATCTAATTTAGCCGATTCACCAATACCTGCCATTAAAAAAGAACCTGTTCCATAGGTGTTTTTAAGTGTTCCAGATTTAGCTCCTGCTTGTGCAAAAAAAGAGGCTTGTTGGTCTCCAATTATGGCCGTTATTGGAATTTTTGAACCTACTATTTTTGAATCTGTTTCACCGAAATCATAGATACTAGGATGTATTTCAGGAAGAATGTGAGTTGGAATATTAAATAGACTACATAAATCAGTGTCGTAGTTTAATGTGTTTAAATTCATTAAAAGTGTACGAGATGCATTGGTTGCATCTGTTTTATGAACGAGTCCGTTTGTAAGTTTATATAATATCCAGCTATCTATTGTTCCAACTTTTGTTGTGTCTAAATTTGGGTTTAGTTTATCTAGTAACCATTTAATTTTAGTAGCTGAAAAATAGGGGTCTAAGCTTAAGCCAGTTTTTGATTTTATTGTTTTTTCTTCAGTTTTATACTGATTGCATAAGTCTTGAGTACGCCTACATTGCCATACTATAGCATTATAAAGAGGTTTTCCTGTGTGCTTATCCCACATAACAACTGTTTCGCGCTGATTTGTAATTCCAATACTGCAAATAGTATACTTGCTAAGTTTAGCTAAAACATCTTTTAATGTTTTAATACACGTTTGCCAAATTTCTTCAGCATCGTGTTCAACCCAAGATGGGTTGGGGTAAAATTGAGTAAATTTACTATAAGATTGAGCTACAATTTCGCCGTTTTCACCCCATGCAATTGTGCGATTACCAGTAGTTCCTAAATCTAGAGAAATAACAACATTCATTTATATATCCTTTATGTAAGAGTTGTTTTTTTATTATATCAAATCTTTTTTTAGATCTAAAAAAAATAAATAACAAATTTAATTTAAAAGATGTTTTTATTTTAAAGATTTAATAAATTGAATAATCCATCGAATATCAGTAATATCTTCTGCTCGTTTTGCAATAACTAAGCAAATTCTAAGTAACCGTATTCCTTTATAGATCCAAACAATTGTTAGGCCAAGTAAAATAATGCTTCCTGTTGCCATTATTAGTTTATAAATATCTTCGATTGGCACCATCATTTAGCTTTCCTTTTTTTCTTCCTTTTGATTTTCTAGAGCATCTATCACGCGATCAATTCCCATTTCTATTCCATCTAACACTCGATTTAAAATTTGTAATATTCGTTTTTTAGAATGGACTTTAGATCTGGTTTCCTTTTGTTTTGAAGATACAGACTTTTTAGTTTTTATATCATCGTCAGAAACTAGTGCTGAAATGCAATAGCCGATAACAGCGCCTGCCAATAGACCTTCTAAAAACCAGCTTTTTTTTGCCATTTTTTCTACCTTTAAATTGTAATAGCATTACTATTCCCTCTTCTAATAAATATTAAACTAGTTAGAATAATTTGTTTTTATTTAAATTGAATTTTTTTTTATAAAAATAATGTTGGGAAATTATTAATTGATATATGGGGTTTTGGGGGGGAGTTATCACACCCCCCTTGCCCCCCTTGATTTACTTTTTTTGGTGAAAAAAAGTAACAAAAATCACTTCTTTTTTTTTGGTGGTTCACGGGAGATTTTACCAATCAGCTAAGTAATTTCTCTAGTGCAGGGCTCAGAACTCGCGTTGCTC
>CAXBWG010000228.1:0-2102 GCA_963979105.1 uncultured bacterium
AATTTTAGGGTTTTTTTACATATCATAATTTAATTTTAATCCTAGCGGCGATTCTTTGTTTAACCCGAATAATGCAGTTGAATTCATGCTATTGCATCATACTGAACCTAATTAAGCCCAATTTAATATAAAAAATGTGTCAACATAAATGAATTATGCCTCCAGGATTTTTTACATTAAATTGAATTTACTTATGCCCAAAATAACGCACTATCATCATTTCAGCTGCATTATTCGGGTTTAAGAAATAGTATCTTTTAGGCCTTTTCCAATTGCTTGGATTTTAAAACCAGACTTTGTGAACTGGTTTTAACAATACACCTAATTTTATACGTTGCTTTTATGTAATTAGATTTGAGGATGATGAACGATATTTATGGCGGAGAGAGAGGGATTCGAGACTTTACACCCGCCATTGAGGTGCCTTTATGTGGACATGCTACACTAACCTCTGCGTTTATCTTATGGGAAGAAGGTGTTGTCCTACATTATGAAGAGATTGTTTTTCATGCTAAAGGTGGAACTCTCAAAATACAGAAAGAAAAGGATATCATTAAAATGGACTTTCCAATTTCTTGTTTTAAATTAGTCTTAATTTGTTTAGCTAGATCACTTATTTATTGATGTTTTTTTAAGTCGTATTTTTACTAACCTTAATTCTTAAAATTCTAGATTTATATATTATTGCCATGGAATTATGTGTTTAGGTGTTGTGTTTATTGATAATTAAAAACAACCTCAGCTTTTTCGACTTTGTTTATGTTAAATAGTTTATCACTAGCTCAAAAAAACTTTGCACATACTTACTATGAATAGATGATGGTGAATTCGGATTTAGTTTTCTGCTTCGTCTTGCCTGGGGAGTAGATCTTCTAAGAAAAAGGCTGAAAACTCGGATCTGTTTTTTAAGTTTGTTTTTTTATAAATGTCTTGAGATTGCGTTTGAACTGTTTTTTCACTTGTTTTACGCATTCTAGCTATGTCTTTTTGGGCATAGCCCTTTAGTAGCATAAACCCAATATCAATTTCAGATTTTGATAACTCCCATTTTTTAAATTGATCTTCGATTGTTTTAGATAATCCATCTATAAAGATCTCTGCTTTTTGTTTCCAATTGTTTCTGTCTGTAGCCAAATCAGATAAGTTTTGTTCAAATTTTACTAGGTTTAAACTGTGTCTAAAAAAATCGATTAATAACCAGATAATAATCCCTAAGGTAAGCGCAATCAATATTAACTCAGTTAATAAATGCTGATTAGTGCTGCCTGATAAAAAGTCTTCAATCATATCAATCATAGAAAAAATTAGGATAAGACTAAGAAAAATAGCTAAAATTGATTTACTTGACTTAGATGACATTGGCCCTCGTTTTTTTTTAAATAGGTACTTTTCTCAATATTATAAAAGGTTTTATGGGTTTTTGCCAATAAGATTACTTAGTTTCCCCAATTCTTTTAGAAGCGCTAATTATTTATTATTAATATATAGCTAACTCATCGAAGCTAATCGCGATAGAAAGGAGACACTCCGTTTTTTGACTTGACCGTATAGTATGGCTAGTTTAGTTACGTGAGTTAAAAAAATAAAAGGAGGGAATAATATGAAGCAACTTGTAGCCGTAACAGTGGTAACGTTAATTATAGTGTTTATAGGCTCAACTTATGCTAAACCGATTGCAGTAACTAATTTAAGTGCAGGGGATTCGATAAAGAACTATAGGCTTATATCTCCTACGGGAAATGTGATGGAGTCAGACTCTTTAACGTACCCCTTACTTATAAGTGTATTTACGACTTGGTGTAAGGTATGTAAAACCGAGCTTAAACATTTAGATGAAGGGTATCATCAGCTAAAAAAAGATAAAAAATCGTTTTCTATAATAGCTGTAGATGCGGGTGAAAGCCAAAAATCTATTCGCAGATATATACGCAGGCGAAATCTTCAATTACCTGTTTATGTAGATACTAAACTTACATTTATTAAAGACTTAACTATTTTAGGGACACCGACAGTGCTTATTTTTGATAAAAATAAAAAACTGATTTTTCAGGGCAACGACTTACCTCAAAAATGGAAAGAGATGTTAATCCAATGATTGTAGA
>CAXBWG010000229.1:0-2062 GCA_963979105.1 uncultured bacterium
TTATTGTCTAACCGGATAGCAAAGCAATTAATAGTAAATTCAGTTGGCCCATAAATATTGTAAAAGTGAGCCTTTGGTAAAACTTTTTTGACTTTTTCTACTAATGTACAAGAAAAAGGTTCTCCTGCTGTAATAATCAGTTTTATCGATGATAAATCAATGGCGTTTGATTTTTTAGCAAATTCAAATAACATATTATGTGTAGTAGGCACAGTATGAAATACTGAAATATTAAATGTTTGGATCGCTTTTATTATAGATAATACATTTTTTGGATCGGGGGCTACATATATATTGGTTCCAAAGGCTAAGGCGAACGCTATATCTTGCATTGTCATATCGAATGAAAGTTCAACTGTAATTAAAAGAGAGGTATTTGTTGAATATGATGAAAAGAATTTTTTTACCCACTCGATGTATGTAACGTAAGATGAAACATTGATCATAACCCCTTTTGGTTCACCTGTCGAACCTGAAGTATAGATAATATAGCATAAATCAGTTGATTTTGTTTCGACAATGTCAAAACAGGTAGAGGTGTCAAATAAAACATCTTCTATAAATAGTGCGTTTTCTTCATGATAGTTTCCTTGTTTGCTACATATTACAATATCTGCGTTACAGTGATTGATTAACTTTTTACAGCGTTCAAGAGGCCAATTGGTATTTAATGGAACAAAGTAGCCACCTATTTTCCATGTGGCAAAAATTGATAGAATGAAATACGTACTTCTGTCCAGATAAATTGCTATGCAAGTTTGGTTTGTATGTGTAAGTTTTTTTTTGTATATAGATGCAATAATACAGTTTACAGCTGTATCGAGCTTTTCTTTTGAGATAATATGGTTAAAGTCTCCAACAAGTGAGCCTTGGTTATTTAATATAAACTTATATGGATTCATAAGAGTTATAGCTGAAATGTATATTTAATTTATTAATCATGAGTTACTTTCTTCTAAAATATTTACGATATAATCACAGCAAGATTGTATGTTTTTAAAAATAGCTTCATTGGAATTAATAAGTTGTATTGATAATAGGGTGTATGAAGTGTCTTGAATACGACATTGGATAGTTTTTTCGAGTTCTGTAAGGAATTGAACAAACATAAGGGAGTCTAAAATGCCTCTGGAACCAGTTAGAGGAGTATCTGGCGTTAATTGAATATTAAGTGGAGTACCAGTTTTTTGAAACAAATTCCGTAATAGATCGAAAATCAATGATTCTATAGGGGGTGTCATGATGATCCTTGTGCTAGTTTTGCCAATAATATACAGTGGTCGAACTTAAATTCACCAGAGAGAATACCTGTCAAAATAGCATCTTTTCTAATATTATTTTGCATTAGATAATAATCTCTAAAAATGCCTTCTTGAGTATAGCCACATTGTTTTTCAAATTGTATAAGCCCTGTATTATCGCAATTCGTTAGAGATGTTAGCCTATGCAGATCGAGTGTTTTAAAACAAAATTCAATAATTTGAAATTGGGCTTCAAAGAAGAAACCATTTTGGGAATAATCAGGTGAAATACCAATGGTAAGTTCTGCCGATCGACGGCGTGTATCTATACCACACAAGCCAACCGTGCCTATTACTTTTTTTGTCTTTATTTCTTGTAAAAACCAATATTTAACAAGGCCTCCAAAATAACCATTAGTTTCACGATCCATTAGTTTTTGTAAATATTCACGTGTTTCTTTCTTCGTTTTAAAGGAATCATATTCAAAAAAACGATAAAATTTAGGGTTGGTTGAGTAAGCATGCATATCATCTAAATAGTCAAAACTTAAATTTATAAAACGAACTCGTTGAGAGTAGTTCCACTTATTTAAACCTTTTATAGAAGATTCATTAGAAGGGGATGTTTTTTTTAATAGTTGAATGAATGAGCGCTTATTCATTATTAAGGAGAGTTTCTGTTTTTCGTAATTTTTCTTTACAAGGAAGTTCTTCGGGAAAAACGATTTTTTCTTTTTTACCCAAAGATTTTTCAACGACACGAATACCCTTTACTAAATTAGAAAGCCCATCTAATTGCAATGACGCAGATTGATCGGACC
>CAXBWG010000230.1:0-1958 GCA_963979105.1 uncultured bacterium
GTTCTGCAAATTCGACATAGCTTCCTGCAATTGTATGTGTTTTTTGAGATCCATTTTTATGTGTAAATAAAGTAGGTACAGATTGTGCAACTGTAGAACTTTGATGTAATTTTTTATCAGCACTTATTTTTACTTTTCCTCCAGCATGATTTAATTTTATTCCTATAGATTCAAGAAATGAGTTAAATTTTTTAATTGTATTATAATTTTGGGTTAACTTATGAATAGTAATTGTAAAATGGTTTAAGTAGTAGCGATTATATAATACCCATGCAGCATATTCACTTTCAGCTAGAACGGCTTGATAATCTTCCCAGGTAGGTTGATGCCATAAAGACGTGTGTAAAAAGCTATCAACATCATGGCCATTATTTAAGTCTAACTTATCTACGGGGTCTGATGTGAGAGTTTTTAAATATGAATTAATTATTTCTTGGGTAGGTTTAGATAGTTCTGTAAGTTTGCATTCGCTAATAAATAGCCTTGGGAGATTAATAGATTCTTTAGGAGGTGAAAACCAATAGGCATTTAATTTTTTTGTTTTGAATTCATAAAAATCTCGTTTTTTATAACCATAGTAGCTAAATATTTTTTCTAAAGACCGAATTCCTAGGTAAGGATGTGCAAAAGTTCGAAATGCAATATGGTCGTTTATAATATCTGTTTGAGAGTTAATGATATTTTTATTTATCATTGCACTAATTATTTTTGAGACATCTGGCACACGATTACTGTACTGGGTCATAAGTCCGGCTAATACAATGTCTAGTGTAGTTTGTTTTGAACTCATTTTAAGATTTCTCCTAGTTTGATTATAACATATTATGATATTTCGATGTTTTTTAGATCTGCTTAGGTGGAAGACCTCAGAACTCACTAAAAAAAATGAATAAAAATAATTTGTTTTTAAGCGTTAAGTTTGTGTAGATACAGCTAAGCTCTTTGTGTAAGTTGAGGAATTAAAATAAAAAGGGTTGTTTATGAAAAACGTAATGATTGCTAAAAATATAATGACAGATTTAAAAGGTGTTGTTATTGAGTTTAAAAAATTAAAAAAAGGTGTTTGTGGATTTGTAAAATCTAGTAAATCTAAGCTTGTTATTAGTAATGATACAAAAACAAAGTCCACTGTTATTTACTTTTTAAGCTTAAGTAGTGATGGGGTTGAATTAGTTGTTAAATCTAGTAATTCAGAGCATGTAACTTATTTAAATTTTAATAATGGTGATATTTATTCTACGTTGTATAAACAACCAGTTAGATGCATGAAATATTTAACTCATTTTGTGCAACATATTTTTTCTGATCTTACTTTAGGTAAAGCTGAAATAAAAAAAAATAGAGGAGTAAATTAATGGAGCAATCAATAGTACCAAATAATAATGTTCAATCTACAGATGATAGCTTAAAGATTCAGACAGAGCCGCAACAAGAACGTGGCGTTCATAAGTTTATTGCTGAGTTTTCGCATCGGCTGCAAGTGCTTACTAACCAAATGCAGTCAGTTGATTCTAATCAATCTGTAGATGTATATAAGATTGCTTTGGAATCGCAAATAACTAGTTTTTTAAGTTTAAAAGATGATGTAGCCTGGATGGGGATTTTGTTAGATTCTAATAAACTTGAATTAAGCCCAATGGTTAATTCAGGGTCGGTGTTAGCTAAATTAAAGGATTGCTATAAAACATTTTCAACTCTTTCTATGGACTGTATTCAAGAGCATGTTAATTGTCTTAGAGGAAATATTTATTTAGTTGAACAGCAAATTCAAATGCTTAATTCTCGGCCTCAATTAAATTTTGAGTCAGATGTTGATCCTGTGGATGTAAATATTCATTTATTAAATCAGTCAGCTGGAATTCCGGAGCCATCTGCACCTCCCATGGACTCTATGAATTCATATATACCAGAACCGTCAGCGCCTCCGTTTGAGTCTATGTTTACAGATGATCGTATTG
>CAXBWG010000231.1:0-1891 GCA_963979105.1 uncultured bacterium
TTGTTTTAGTCCATTTGGAGGTCTACCGAGCACTCCTAGGCCTATCTTGGAGATAGTAGGTCTCATAAAATTCTAATCGGTCGAGAATAAAGGAAGCGTTCGCAATTTTTAAGAAACGCAGGTTGATGTCTTCAAAGATTTTTTTAGCTAGGAGAAAAGCAGCCTTATTTTAGAATGCGAAGCTTTTAGTGAATAAACACCCTTTTTCGTTTAGTGTTTGCATTGGATGGTTGTTTTCATAGTATTTACTTTTTATTATTTTTAATATACAAAAAATCAAGGATTTATGCAATTATTTCAACAAGATTTTATCTATCTTATAATAAATAATATCAATAAACATGCCGTAACTTAACAAGACTTTGTAAAACAAAAAAGACACCTTAATAAGGCGTCTTTAAATGAAATGATTAGTGCGTTTTTTTAAAAACGTGCAAAGCATTTTTTTTGATTACAGACTTCCTTATCTATGTTGTTTTTATACATATTGAAAAACCCACGATAGGGAAGGTCAATATTTCTGTATAGTATTACTTGTTTCATAAACTTCATGTTAATTAATTGATCTCTAAAAATAGTTCTTCAGTTTGGTGCAAAGATGAATATTTTTTTTAATTAAACAAGTAAAAAAAACAATTAATAAATTGATAATCAGCATTTTGAGTTAAATTTTGTATAGAAGGTTCCTGTCCAGAATGTATCTAGAGATCACATTTGTAGCCAATTGTTTCTTTGTCAATTGTTTAATACTCAATGCGTGTTATTTTATATGTCATTAATTAATTCATCATTTTTAAAAATAAATACATAAAAAAAACGTCCAACTTCTTGAACGTTTACCTAATATTTTAGTTTTTCTGGATTTACTCAATGCATAAAAGCCAAAGACATAGATAAGACATCCTCATAAATAGAATGGGACGTTCTGTTTCTCCAGAATGTAATCTTTCTGAAGAATTTAATTGTTTATAATATGTTTTTAAAGCGATCATTTGATTACAAAGATAACATTTTGTAAAAAAGCAAAAAAATGCATTGCTCAAAAGTGTCTACACAAGTTACATTATGTATCGATAAAAGACACTTTTTGTATCGCTTTAAGACACTGTTCATGTGTTTGTATCATATACTTTTGAAGTAATTATTGAAGGGGATTTAATTAACAAGCAATTTCAATATATATTTTTAACCGTACATGGGGAGAAATTAGCTATGAAAAAAGAATGAAAACTCAAAATCCCTATATTGCTGACTTAATTAGAAAAGAAAGATGAATTCTTATATTCTGAATCTTTTCTTAAAGCTTTGAGTTTTCATAAAAGATTAATTTACAGGTCATTAAAGGCGCTTTTTTTTAAAAGCGTCTTTTTATTGTAAGGTTAGTTATTCAGTTTTTCTAGAATCTTTTTTAAAACAAATTCGTAGTATTTCTTGTTAGAGGCTATGAAATGATTACTTGTTTTAGCATCATTTAAAAGATCATAATATGTTTTAGTTGTGACTAGCTTTAAAGCTTCAACTTCTTCTTTTTGACAAATGAGCTGATCTATGTCTACCTTCAACTCTGCAATAAAGACATGATGAAACTCATTGTCTATAATGCCAGAATCGTATTTTTGAAAGGAGTTAAAAACACCAACCTTAACCAACTCATTTTCATTAATTGTCAATCCAATTTCTTCTTTAACTTCTCGGACAGCACCAGATTTAAAACTTTCAGCAGCATTAATATGTCCAGCAACACTAACATCCCAAAGTAATGGGTAAATTATTTTTGAAGCTGCCCGTTGTTGTAGAAGAACCTTTCCTTTGTTTGTGTAAAACCAAATATGAACCGTGGCATGATATAATCCTGTTTTGTGAACAATAGATTTTAAACAAGTTTTACCTG
>CAXBWG010000232.1:0-1839 GCA_963979105.1 uncultured bacterium
TTATTTGTAATGCGGTAGCATGTTGGTTGTATATTTTGCGTTCTGCATCCCAGCCCCCGTGTTTAGTGTTATTAATGTCATTATGTTTGTCAAGGTCCGATACTAATGCTTTGTATACTGATGTTCCTGCACACTTAGGGATGTGAACAAATATAAATTTATTTTTATGATCGATCATTTATATTTATAAAACAAATGCAGTTTTTTTGTCATACGTCAGTCTGTAAATATTTATAAGCCTTTCTAAAATAAAAGGAATATGAGGCCAATAAGAGTAGGCTGTTTCTGTTCTAAGGTGTTCTGGAAATTCGTGAACACTGTTATAATCTGAAGTTAGATTGCATAACTCAATAATGTCTTCATCAAATTGCATAAGGTTTATTGCAGGCAATAATAAATTATTCATATAATCAGCAAAAAGGTCTTTTTTAATCACAAAATAATTAAAATAAATCATATCAATGTCTCGATCCAAATGATTGCCATTCAGTAAATTGGGTATGTTTAGTTTTTTTAAAATTAGATCTATGCATTCCCAGAAACCTTTATTTGTTGATGTAGGGTGTAATATTCTGGGGTGATGGGGCTTTTTGAGCCGATCACTTATCTTGTTATTTTCGGGCTTAGGGCAAATGATATCACTATCAGAATACTCATTGATTTTATTTATTAAATATTCATAATTAAAATGATTTCCAATTTTGGAACAAACTTTATGAGAGAACCCTCCGAACCAATGGAAATTTTCATTTTTTATTTTGTTAAAAATTCTTATTAAAACAGCATTCTCAAGAAATATATCGTTTTGAGCATTTTTGAAATGAGAAAATCCGCCTAATAATCTAGACTTTTGGTCGTCATTATAATATATTTGAAATACTTTTGCTAATTTTTGCACACTAAATAATAATTATTTAGCCCTACTTTTCAATTCTTTGAGGTATTCAGGAAGAAAGAACCTCCAAGCATCTATATCCCCGTTTTCTCTGGCAACTTTAAGCTCATGTTCGTAAATTTTAAGCCAATTTCTATCTTCTTGTTTAAAAATTGTGTCACTTGGTTTTGGGCTATGAGTTGCAACACAGCCTGCCAATAAAACCACAGGTAATAACTTTAACACATAATATGTTACACAAAATGTTATTTAATTATTTTTTTGCCATCATAATAACCTTGATATTGGCTTCTTATTTGGTGGCATTCGTCTGATGATAGGCATTTATCAATAGCATGATATGTACAAGTACCCAGCTTAAATTCTGTCTCAACTCCAAATTTACTACATATTTCATAGGGAGCAACGTTTGGTAAATTATGGGAAAAAAATACATCTTCCATCCAATATTTAGCAAGGCCAGAATCATCATATTTTTTTATTAATTTAATATGCTCTTTCACATCTCTGATCCTTATTCCTCCATTACCGCCCGCTCTATCTTGCCTTGCATGTTTTGCGTCCGATTTCCAAGGCGAACCGACATAAGAATAGTTAAACATTTCTTTTTCGATAGGTCGCAGTATCATTGAGTCATGTTGAAATATTAGAACTTTATCGTAATCTAATAAGGGCAACCAAAATTTATAATCTTTGAGAATTTGGCTATAATCATTTGTGCTTTCAATTTTGAAATCATCAAAATGTTTTAAATCCCACCCTTCTAGAAAATCCATATGTGCATTTATGGTATTTTGTAGCTGTTTTGATGGGCGGTTATCTACAATAACAGCACAATTTTTCATAATTTGCTACACAGAATATTTAGCTAATGCATCGTTTAAGGCTTGCTTAGCAGTTCTAACATGCATGATGTTTTCCAGTTTTGAGGTATCTAATACACA
>CAXBWG010000233.1:0-1836 GCA_963979105.1 uncultured bacterium
CAATGAATTGGAGTAAATTTTGTTTTGCCAGAATAATAAATTGGGAAAAAAGGTTCGTATAATTAAGTTGTATGGCGCTATAGAGCTTGGCCCGTTAACGGGTTTATCTGATGTGATTTGTGATTTAACAGCAACAGGAAGTACGTTACGTGAACATGATTTAAAGGTGTTAGATACTGTATTTGAATCTACGGCTCATTTAATTGCTAATCCTATAGGTATGCGTAGTTATTATAATGAAATAACAGATATTTGTAGCTTGTTGTAATAATGGCCTTTAATTTAATAACTCGATCTGATATTTATTATTTTTTGAAAGAATTATGTGCTCCAAAAGAATCTTGTGATTATGTTTGGGATATTAATTTAGATTCATTACGTGAGCAAGGATATAGTGTTTTGTTTGTAGATTTAGATAGCACCTTGCTGTCTTATGATCAGCGATTTTTATCGTTAAAACATTTAAACTGGGTTCAGACATGTAAAGAGTATGGATTTAAAGTTGTTATTTTATCTAATAATCGATCAAGACGACGTGTTAAACGCGTGTTAGAACAAATTCAATGCGACGGAATGTATATGGCGTGTAAACCATTTACATTTGGGATTCATTATTTGGCACGATTATATAATTTAGATTTAAGTAAATCTGTTGTTATTGGCGATCAGGTTTTTAAAGATGTTGTTGTTGGAAATTGGCTTAAATTATATACGGTTTTAGTTAAGCCATTAGATATTAAGCAGTCGTTTTTGTTTCGGATGCAAAAAGAATTAGAATACATTATTTTAAGAACGTTTTGTTAATTTTGGAAAATGCAGTTTAAATGGTGCTATAGTGCTATTTTTAATAAAAATAAGTTTATTTGAGCAATAAATACTATGCTGTGTTAATTTTAACGGCATTCTTGGGTTAATTTAGAAACTCATTTTATCAAATGCAGAATCAAGGGCATTATCTAAAGAAGTATTGAGACTACTTTTGTAAATATTACTCATTAATGAAAGTAACGAATTAACAAGTTCGGGTTCTGTTTTTTCGATTATCGATTCTAGATTTCCAAATAAGGATTCAGTTTCTGCTAGTGTTTGGGGAGAACTTTTTTTGGTTATTTTTGCAGATTTCATTTCGTTAGATTCATTCTGATTGGAGCTTTTTTGGGAGTTGGATGATTTTTGAATAGAGGTAATTTGCGATACGTGTTGAGACGTGTTTACTGTTGAGCTGGTTGCTGTTTCGTTGGTCGATTTTTTTTGTGCTGTTTGTTGGTTTAGAGCTCCGGCAGCTTGTTCTGAAAATGTGTTTGGAGTATCGGTAGTTGTTTCGTCTTGTAAAACAGGCGTAATATTTATATGAATAGGAAGACTTTCTGCTGCGTTAATGATTTGTTTTGCTTCATCTGTAGTTGTTGTATTTATAATTAATTGTGACATTTTTGCACCAATTTTATCCATATTTAATTCTTCTGTGAGTTCACCTTGAGAAATTTGGGTTATTGTAGCAATAATATTCATTAATTGAATAGGATCAGACATTGTGGATGCAAGATTATCAACAAAGTCTTGAAGAGCATTATTTATTTCGGCTAATAGAGCAGGGGATGCGGCTAATCCAAGTTCACCTAATAGGTTTAATATTTGAGATAAGTCATCTAAATTAGAAATGCCGCCTTGAAGCAATGCTTTAATAAGTGCTTCGATTTCTTCTGATGAAAAGGAGGCTACTAATTTTAACATTGGATGGGTTGTTGACCCTATGTCTTCTAAATTATCATTTTTGTTTTGAAGTGAAATAATAAGCCCATTAAGATTTTCACTATTAAATTTATCTGCTTTTAT
>CAXBWG010000234.1:0-1813 GCA_963979105.1 uncultured bacterium
TTTAACAAGTGAAATAAACGAATTTTCAGAGTTGAAAGTTAGTACAAAAATTTCTGACGACACTCAGGGCGAACCTGCGAGATTAAGCTTAAGTGAAGCTTATGTAACGTTTGAAGATTTATTAGCTAATACTACGCCACTACCAAATTTAGTTCCATTAAAATCTAAATTTGGAAGACAGTATTTAGATTTTGGTTCTTCTAACGTTTATAAAACACAAGCAACATTTGCTTCTAGAAGTTTAGCAGCAACTAACTTTTTAGGGTCTTCTGCTTCACCATTAAAAGGTGACGGTTTAAGAGCTATCGTTGGACATTCTGCTCTAGACGGACTTGGACAAGTTTCTTTTTCAGTTCTTGAAGCACAAGCAAATAGTTCTCAAGTAGGTTATGATGGAAGATTTGCAGCATTTGCATACGATAATAGCGTTGCAGGAATTGATTTCGGAGTAGATTATGCAAGTGACTTTGATTCTGATGATGCAACTACATTAATGGGATTAAATGCTTCTATGGATTATGAAACTCCAATGGGTAACTCATTAGCATTATCTGCTGAATTATTCTCTGCTGATTATTCTTCTAACACACAAACAGGATCATCTGTTTCTGCAGTTTACGGATTAAACGAGTCAGTTGATTTAGGAGTTAGATATTCTATGATTGATGAGCACACTACTATAACAGAAGAAAACGCACTATCACTTCTAGTTACTCGTCAATTAGGTGACTCAGCAAAAAGCAAGTTTGAGTATACTAAACTAAATGAAGCTGATACAGACACTTTTACTGCTTCAATTTATGTAGGAATTCACTAATAATTAATTAGTTTCTACAAGCAAAGAGGCCTGGTGAAAACCAGGCCTTTTTTTTTGTCTTTAGATAATTATATTAATTTATGGTGCGCCTGGAGAGAGTCGAACTCCCAACCTTCTGATCCGTAGTCAGATGCTCTATCCATTAAGCCACAGGCGCATGTAAAAATTTATTTTATCATGAACGTTAAACTTCTTCACTAAAAATTATGGCTTAAATTAACCAACTAACTAAGCCTTTGTTTAAAATCGTCATAACCAAATGATTTTAGTTTAATTATTCTAGAATCTTGTTTTTTTATATAAATTGAAGGTAAGCATATCCCATTAAATGTTGTATTTTTTACCATAGTATATTGTGCCGTATCTTTAAATATAAGTTCGTCTCCAATTTGCAATGGTTTTTCAAATGAATACTCCCCTATTATATCGCCACTTAAACACGTATTTCCGCCTAATCGGTAGGTATATTTTTTTATATTTGCATCGAATCCATTTATTACGTCTGGCCTGTATGGCATTTCTAATACATCTGGCATGTGTGCTGTTGCTGAAGTATTTAAAATGGCTATATCCATTTTATTATGTACAATATCTAAAACTTTAGCGACTAAAACGCCTGCATTAAGCACAACAGCTTCCCCTGGTTCTAAAATAATCGTAACATTATATTTATTTTGAAATTCATTAATTGCATCTATTAATCGATCTTTATTATAATTTTTTGAAGGAATCAAATGTCCTCCACCAAAATTTACCCATTTAATATGTTCTAATTCTAAATACTCTTTAAACTTTTGTTCAGTAGCATCCATTAATCGTATTAAACTCTCATCTGTATTTTGACATAGCGCATGAATATGGAAACCTGAAATTACTTTACAATCATTTAATGACAAATCTTGAACTAAAACACCAAAACGTGAACCCGGTACACATGGGCTATATAATTTATTATCAACTTCTACATGTTCAGGGTTAAGCCTAATTCCTAAGTCA
>CAXBWG010000235.1:0-1812 GCA_963979105.1 uncultured bacterium
ATTAAATTCATTTTGAACAATTTGGATGACCTAATTTATTAGAGTCGTGATGCTTTTTATTTAGATAATAGAGTGTTAGTCCTCAGCTACATTTTTAGATGAAATTTCTTTTTAACTCAACTAGCATTTCACGGTGGCTTTGCGTTATATAGTTTATATCTGATCTTTTAGTGCTAAGCGTTCTGTCTGACTTGACTGTGCTGTCTGGATTGATTTCTATTTTTTTCTCATACACTTCTTTTATAATATTCAGTAATTCTTTTTTTGATATCGTTTTTGAAAAAAAGTGAACTAACCCACTTAACTTTTGATCAATCGCCCAATTAATAAATTTAGCGAATTCTAATGTTGTAACTCCATTCCATTTTTCTTCAGTATATCCGTTAACATCTTTTTCCTGATTTAAAAACCATTCTAGCAATCCTTTTTTTGACTTTAGTTCTGTTCCAATAATAGATGCTCTTATTGTTAGATGAGGAGAATGTACGATTTCCCCCTTTAATTTGCTTTGGGCATAAGAATCGGTAGCATCAGGTATATCTGACTCGATATAATTACCACGTTTACCTGAAAATACTCCGTTTGTGCTGATCTGAATTAATTGGCTTCCATCCTTTTTTTGATCAAGAGTTTTAGCTAAAAATAAAGGTAATTCTGAATTGATTAAATAACTTTCTTTAAAATCCGCATTAATATCTGTTATTGCGACACAATTTATAACTTTGCAGGGTCTGTAACGCTCAATCAAATCCGAAATATGTTCCTTTGAATATTCAGGAATTATAGTTAAAGATCGATTAAGCCAATCCTTATTCGTTGTTGATCTCGAGCATGAAATAATTTCAGGCAGTTTTCTTTTTAAATGAAAACAGACCATATGCCCTAACATACCGGAAGCCCCGAGAATAATTCGTTTCATATAGGCACTTATGGTTCAATAATTTTAGGTTCAGGCAATGGAACAATAAACCGGCCCCCTCTATCAATGAAATCCTTTTCTTTTTTCATCACTTCATCAAAATAGTTATATGCAAAAAGTAATGCGAAATCGGGGTTGTCTTTTTTTAAATGATCTGGAGGAACAATAGGTATGTGCATGCCCGGAATGAATCTTCCCTGACGTTCATGAGACTCATCAATAACATATTCAATGATTTCGGGGCCAAATTTGCAAAAATTAATATGCACGGTTGCACGCCCTTAAGCACCGTAGCCTATAATTCGTTTTCCTTTAGATTTAAGGTCAGTAACTAGTTTAACAAGAGCATCACGTTTCTTAATAGTATCTACAGAAAACTGAATTAATGTGTCAAGTTGGTTTGTTTTTTTTCTTTTTTCAAGATTAAGTAATTCTTCAACAATAGGTTCAACAGCATGCTTCCCTCCATTTTTATTTTGAGCATGAACGCGTATGGACCCAGCATGTATTGGGATTCTTAAGACATCAAAAATTTCCATATCAAAGCTATTTAATAGATAGGAAAGCGCTATTAAAGAATGGTACATCAAGTGTTCGTGATAAATTACATCGAATTGGAATTGATCTAAAAGATCAAGCAAATAATGGACTTCAAAGACAAAAACGCCGTCTTCTTTTAATAATAATTTTATGCCCTTTAAGGGTTCGTGGATATTATCAATATGAGCAAAAACATTATTCGCGCAAATAAGTGAGGCTTTTCCATGTTTGTCTTTAATAAAATTTGCGGTTTTAGAATTGAAAAAGTCATTAACAACTTCACAATTCTTTTGGCGCGCTAATTTGGCGATATTTTGAGCTGGTTCAACGCCTATAGCTTTGATCCCCATATT
>CAXBWG010000236.1:0-1793 GCA_963979105.1 uncultured bacterium
GTATGAAATCCCTGAGGCGTTTGAATGCTAGCAAGTGATGCCCGATGCAATGTTTTAATTACTTTATTGTCTTTAACTTCTTTAATAGTATCGACTACCGAAACTGCAGGTATAACAGCTTTAGATATTTTTAACTGATTTAAAACTCTTTCAATGACGTCCTGGCTCACATAAGGCCTAACGGCATCGTGAATTAACGTGTAGGGGTAATCTAGACAAGCCTGAAGAGCATTTTTTACAGAATGAGCTCGCGTTTCCCCACCTTCTACTGCCTTAACCGGAAAGTTTATATCTTTAATATACGATTGAACTTCTTCTAAATAATCTCTAGCTACTGCTAATACACATAGCCCTACAGGTGTAGATTCAAACTTCTTAAGCGTATATTCTAATAGTGTTTTGTTATTTATTTTTATAAACTGTTTTGGAATATTAGATTTAAACCGTTGGCCACTTCCTGCACAAGGTATAATTAAATTATATTTTTCTTTCATTATTTAGCTTTAAATTGTCGAATTCTTGACTTCAATTCAGTTAACGCTAATTTTTGATTAGGCATTTTACTTGCAATTAATTTAACAAAATGACTTCCAATAATCACACCATCTGCAAAACGACAAATTTGTTTATAATGCTCAGGAGAACTTACTCCAAACCCTACAGCAACAGGAATATTTTTTATTGCTTTAATTTGCTGAACACACTCTTTTAAATTATCTGCAAACGAAGCTCTTTCTCCTGTTATACCTGTAGATGAAATTAAATAAATAAATTCATCAGATGCTTGTACTATTTTTTTCATTCGTGAATGAGTACATAACGGCGAAATTAAATGAATAAGTTTAAACGTTGCCTTTTTTGCCTTTTTAAGAACCTCGTCTAACACCTCTATAGATGAATCAGGTAATATTAATCCATCACACTGATTTGCATCTGTAAAAAATCTATCATAGCCATACGACATTATTAAATTTGTTGATGCCATAAAAATAACAGGAATATTAGATTTGTAGTTTTTTAACCTGTTTACAAGTTTAAGCGCACTGGAAACACTAATATCTTCTGATGTTTTAAGTGCTCGTTGATGAGATTCTTGAATTGTTGGACCATCTGCTATTGGATCTGAAAAAGGTAGCCCTAATTCAATCACATCAACACCTTCATCGATCATAGCTATACAAAGCTTATAGGTAAATTCAACAGAATAATCTCCAAATGTAACATATCCAATTAGTGCATCTTGATTTTTAAACGCTTTAGCTAAAATAGTCTTAGACATAGTTACTTATTGTCTCCATATCTTTATCGCCTCTTCCAGATAAACACATTACAACAATCTCATTTTCTTTAAACGGATTTTTCTGATTTAATAATGCAAAAGCATGTGCTGTTTCTAGAGCTGGAATAATGCCTTCTTTTTTAGATAACTCTTTGCATGCATTTATTGCAGCTGAATTTGTAACTGCAAACGTTGTAAGTCTATTACTATCTTTTAAATAACTTAACTCAGGGCCAACACCCGGGTAATCAAGCCCCGCAGAAATAGAATGTGCCAACTTAATTTGGCCAACTTTATCTTGTAATACATAATTTAAAGATCCATGTAATACGCCAGGCCTTCCCTTTGTTAACGATGCTGCATGAAGCTCAGTATCTACTCCCTCTCCTGCAGCTTCAACCCCAACAAGATTAACCTCTTTATCTTTAACAAATGGATGAAAAATCCCCATGGCGTTAGATCCGCCACCAATACATGCAACAACATGATGTGGCAATTGGTTTTTTTCTTTTTT
>CAXBWG010000237.1:0-1785 GCA_963979105.1 uncultured bacterium
TTTTTTTGCATTATCTTGCTATTGTTTTTTTGGTGTTTTAAATATTACTAAATTGAGCTTTTTGGGGGGAGTTATGGCACAATTCACTTGAGTTGGTCTTTTTTATTTTCAAAACAATATAACTACAAAAAAAATAGACTTTTTCTATATTTAAATAACAAAATAATGGTTAGTCAGTTAAAAATTTGATTTCAAATTATTTCTAAACAATAGCGTTTTAGTTTTTCTTATATTAAGATAATAATAAATATCAAAAGGATTATCGTGTGACAAAGCAATTAACAGAGCTAAAAGCAGGAATGCAATTAATTTATGATGGAAATAAACTTTTTACTGTCGATAAAGAACTAGCATCTAAATTTAAATCTGGTGATAGACTATTGTTTACTAAAGGCGAATCTAAACCAATACTTATTCCTAGTGCTTCAACAGAGCTAGTTGCAAAAGAAATACACTTAGCAAAACAAGGTTTTTATGATTTAGCCACAGTATCAGATAAACAAATTAACATATTTTACGACACCTTTAGCTCTAATTTAGCAAACGATGTTATTTGGAAAAACATACAAACAATAAATAATCTAGATGTAAAACGAGCTCAAGAAAAAGGTAAATCTACAACTCGATTAATAGCAAATAATAAATGCAGACAAAATATGATTGCAGGACTAGCAGATTTTAAGGCACAAAATGTGTCTCGGAAAAAAGCCTTATCTAAAATAAATCACGATGGTTGGTCTGTAGATTTATTAAAAAGCCCGCTAGGTGTTGTAGGATTTGTTTTTGAAGGTAGACCTAACGTGATTGCTGATGCAACTGGTGTATTGAAAACGGGTAATGTTGGCGTATTTCGAGTTGGACAAGACGCCCTTCAAACAGCAAAAGCTATTTTAGAACTTGCTCTATACCCTGCCCTTGATACAGCCGGTATTTCTCGTAATGTAATACGAATCCTAGATAGCCCTGAAAGGTCTACTGCATGGGCCTTGTTTTCTAACACAAGTGTAAATCTAGCGGTGGCTCGCGGAAGTGGCCAAGCCGTGCGCATGTTAGGCTCTATTGCCCAATACAACGGAATACCTGTAAGTTTACATGGAACTGGTGGGGCGTGGATGATGAGGTCTAAAAGTACAGATAAAAACAGGCTAATGGCTGCTATTATGGGATCTCTTGATCGTAAAGTTTGTAATACATTAAATACTATTTGTTTATTAGAATCTCATGCAGCAGAATTTATTCCTGTTATATTAAATGCGCTAGAAAATGCCGGAAAAAAATTAAATCAATCTTATAAAATCCATGTAGATGAACATGCTAAAAATTATTTTTCTTTAGATCAATTTAAAACTAAAACAAATGTTTATCGGGCCGAAGGTCTTTGTGAAGAATTGCAATTTGAACTTATAAACCGAGCAGATCTTGGTACTGAATTCGAATGGGAACAAACCCCCGAAATTTCTATTGTAATAACAAAATCTGTTAAAGAATCAATACAAATTTATAATACGTATTCACCTCAATTTGTTGCTAGCTTGATAACAACAGACTCTAAAGAATTAGACTCGTTTTTTGATTTAATTAACGCCCCCTTTGTTGGGAATGGAATGACGCGTTGGGTAGATGGACAATATGCGCTTAATTCTCCTGAATTAGGGTTATCTAATTGGGAAGGAGGTCGGTTTTTGGCTCGATCTGCAATATTAAGTGGAGATGGTGTTTTTACAACCCGAATTAAAATGACACAAATTAACCCAGAGCTTTCAAGGTAAACTTAACTTATCTGAT
>CAXBWG010000238.1:0-1784 GCA_963979105.1 uncultured bacterium
ATAAATGCATCAAACAAGCCACTTTTTGAGATTCATTCAAGAAAGAACAATTCAATAAACTCCAAATATCCACTAACCTAGCAGAAAACGATAATGCCGCTACCTGGTTGTTAATCAATCCTGCCAAAACTTTAAACATAACTAACTCCAATTAAAACTAAAAAAAACAATAAATTAATATCCAAATAAAACCAAAATAAGTCTTAAATATACATTAAAAAATAAATAAAATCACGACTCCCACATAAAAATTAATTTAACAAATTCTAATAGAGTCTTTATTAATTATTAACAGTTTATACCTACACTAATGTTTAACTACTTAATTTAAACAACAAGGAACCCCTGCTATCAAAAAAATTATTGCTCCAATAAAAACACATAAAAACCTAATCATAGAAGCCCCCCTATGTATACGCATAACATTACAGCTACAACTTGAGCATAGCCTATCTCGCCAGCTCTCTGATTTCTCAGATATTTTTAAACAATTTACAACGTGTAAAATTAACACAAATACATTTTATAATTATTTAAAATCACTACCTGATCATTGCCAAGATATATTCATACATCTTTTAAATCATGATATTACGATTACAAAACCCACTACCTCTCCTACAAAAGAGTTAACTCTACACGAAAAACTAACCTACATACAGACTCTTTATACACAAATACAAAAACAATTTATCCCCATTTTTTTACAGTATAAATACCTAATTAATGAAATAAAAGAAAATAATCATTTAACGTTTTTAACCCAATTCTCAAATTCATTAATGCAAATAAAAGACGAAAAAGGCTGGTCCATGATTCACCATGCATGTTCGATGAAAAATAGGAACATCTTAACATATTTATTAAAAAATAAAGCTAATCCAAATGAAACTACATCCACGGAAGAAACCCCCTTAGAAATAAGTACGAACTATAATAGAAAAACAAATATTCAAATTCTACTTGCCCATAATGCTAATCCTAATATAAAAAACCAGCAGCATAGATCCCCTCTTCATAATGCAGTCCAAACAAGCGATTCCTTAGCTCTACCTCTAATTATATCAAAAAAAACAGACCTAAATACGCCTACAGTCTCAGGAAATACAGCGCTACATATCGCATTATTAAAAAATCATGCAGCTTCTGCCTTTTTATTGTTAACAAAAGGAGCTAACCCCAGTATCCAAAATTACAAAAAAAAATTACCTATAAACTATATATCTAACAAAATTAAGCCTAAACTTCTTGAGACATTAATTATAAAAGGAGGTTATTCAAAAAACATCCCCGAAAAATTAAAGATAACAATCACATCAATAATCTATGAACACAACCTATACAACGCATTAACACATTTAATAAAAATAGAACCCTCCATTTTTAAAAAACTAAAACCAAATGATAACTCCTTAATAAATTCAGCTATAATCAACAAAAAATACACATTCGCCACCACATTAATTACACATAATATAGCTGCCAATGAAACAGACAAATACAAAAACAATCCCCTGCACTATGCCATTGCCCGCAAGCAATGGAACCTCATTAAACTTCTTTGCACTAAATATCCAGATTTATTATTAAAAGAAAATATCAAAGGAAACTGCCCGCTAGATAATCATAGCCCAAAACTAACAGCTATCGTAAATAAAATAGAAACCCAATTCAAAACAGAAATTCAACTAGAAGAAAAAAAAATAAACACATCCATCACACATTGCACTATTTTATAAAATTAAACCCGAATAATGCAATAGAACTCATGCTATTGCATTATT
>CAXBWG010000239.1:0-1738 GCA_963979105.1 uncultured bacterium
ATTATTTGCAGAGTCCCATACATTAAAAAATCCTTCAAAAATTAAGGAAAGTAACGATGTCAGTTTTGAATTTACTTCAGAGAATGCAGGTGTTTTAAGTGTCGCTCTTAGTGTATCTAATAGTTACAGTATTGAATTAACTTTTACTGAGTCAGTATCTGAATCATGGAGTGAAAATTTTAATAAGTTAGATAGTTGGAAAAAACTAGTTCTTGTAAATAATGTTTTAAATTTTTCTAAAAAACAATTTTGTATAAAAGATGGCATTATAACTGTAATAGAAAAAGAGAATGACACCTCTAATCTTGAATGGGGTATTAATATATCAAAGCCTAATCCTACAGGACTAGACGCTTTAAACGCTTTTGTTTCAAATAAAAAAAATGCTAAGGCACTTAATTATATTCCCTTATTAATTGCACAGCAACCATTTGATGCTTCTACTGATTTTCAAATATATGAAAATTATAGTTCAGTTTTTGGTAAAGAAAATCCGCTTACGCTAGATGTGTTTAGAGAATTATTAATTGCCTTTAAGGCAGAGTTATTAAATGAGGGGAGTTCTGAAACCGTTAACTATAATGGTAAGCAATTTATTTGTCAGATCACGTCTGGTGCAGGTAATTCGTGTGGATTACATGCTATATATGGAAAAAAAGAGGGTGCTAAAGGGGAAGTTATTTTGCATAACCATTCACATAAACGAACAGAGTTAGCGGATTTTGTTTCAAACTTGTATACCCCTCAGCAAGAGGGGGAGGGTGATGATGAAGATATTATTGAATTAGATCAAGATTTATTTAATTGTGCCTTAGAATCTTATTCTAGCTATGAAGATATTTATTCACAATTAGTTAATGCTAATAGGTTAGCAGAAAATCCGCCTTTTTCAGAACTAACACCTCCTCAAAAAAAATTATTACCTTATTGGTCTGAAACGTTATTTAATTTTGTTCGTGTTAATTTTAATAACAGAGTTGGCTTAGATGAAAGAATAAATCAAGGTCATCTTAATTTGAAAAATAAAATACTTACTGAGATAAACTCGATCGAAGGTGAAACTGATAGGAAAACTCATCTTAATTTTTTTATCAGTAAAACAACACAAGATTTAGAATGGAATTTAGGTTCATTACTCCAGTTAGTTGCACCCGAAGAAGACTCTGACGTTAAAAAAGCAGCAACAGAGCTTAGGGCTTGTCAAGAACAAAAAGATGAGTCTGATAAACAGTTAGTTAAAACTTATTTACAAACTATTTTTAAAGATCAAGTATGCCAGGAAAATTATCCGTTAACAAATTCTGAATTAGCCTTAATGTTTCTTGCAGACCCTGAAAAACAAACTAATAAACTTGCTATTTATAGTGCGAATCAAGAACGTTTTATAGAGTATGTTAAAAGTAATTATGCAGAAGATGCCCCTATCACATTTGTACATCATCATGGGTTTCACTATTCCCGATTAATACTTAAGCAAGCTGAACAAGAAGACAGTGGTGCTATAAGTGATAAGTCTGAATCTGATTCTGGATCTGTGAAAAGAGATTCAAATCTAAAATTAGGAGCGGTTGTTACGCTTAAAAAAGATGCATGTACGCCTGATGATAAAATCAAGGAAGATGAGTTGTTCGATTCAACGGTTAATCATGATGAAGATTATGCACGATCAGTGGATGCACAGGAAAGTGGCGAGTTAGTTGGTCCAACAATACATAATGCTCTTAACCCGGGTGTTGCG
>CAXBWG010000240.1:0-1726 GCA_963979105.1 uncultured bacterium
ATTTCGGTTTTTGCTTTGGAGTCTTAACAACTTCAAAAACTGGCATACTAATCGTATCTTGATCACGTAAAATTCGCCAAGCAGCCTCTGTTAATTTTAATACCGGATATTCATCTCCATCTATTAAAATAATTTTTTCAAAGGTTAAATGTGCAATTACATCGTGTAATTGAGATTTATTTAACTCAGTTTCTATTGCAAATGTAGAAAGGTTATCTAGTTTTAAATATTTAATTCGATCTGTCTTATTTCCCTTTAAAATATCAATAATCATGCTAACACCATATCTTTCGTTTACCCGATAAATACAAGACAATACCTTTTGAGAAACAACCGTAATATCCATTGTTTGGGGTGGGTTTTTACAAATATCACATGTTCCACAGCTAATATTACTAGAATCTTCTTCAAAGTATTCTAAAAGCTGCGTTCGTCTACACCGAGGCTTGGCAGCAAAATCAAGCATCATCGATAATTTCTTAAATGCAAACTCTCGTTCCTTAACATTTTGAATTTGGTTTAAAAACACTTCATATTTATGTTTATCTGCATACGAAAAAAAGAGTAAACAATGACTATTTAGCCCATCTCTACCTGCCCTACCAGTTTCTTGATAATAATTTTCAATCGTTTTAGGTAAATCATAATGCACTACAAATCGAACATTAGATTTATTTATTCCCATTCCAAAGGCAATAGTAGCGACTATTATAGAAACACGATCATAAATAAAATCCGTTTGATTTTGCTCACGTTCTATTTGAGATAATCCTGCATGATACGCTTTTGCAGAAAACCCTTGTTTTACAAGTTTTTCGGTTAAGTTATTGACAGATTTTCTTGATTGACAATAAATAATACCCGATTGATTTGAAAATTGCTGTAAAAATTTAAATAATTGCTGCACTGTATTTTTTTTACGCCGCACTTCATAAAATAAATTTGGCCGATTAAAACTTGCCTGAAAAACAGTAGCATCTGTTAAATCTAGCTGTCGCTGAATATCTTCAACAACACGAGTGGTAGCCGTTGCTGTAAGTGCCATTATTGGTAAAGATTCAAAATGAGCTCGAATTAAATCTAAATATCTATAACTAGGCCTAAATTCATGTCCCCATTCAGAAATACAATGGGCCTCATCAATAGCAAAAAATGAAATTTTAGCTTCTTTAATACAGTCTAAAAATGAATCCATTGTTAAACGTTCAGGTGAAACATAAAGTAGTTTTAATTTACCTAACCGCAATTGATTAGTTACATGTTGTACCCTAGTATAATCTAGAGTTGAATTCCAACATAATGCATTTATCCCGAGTTCATTTAATGCCATCACCTGATCTTGCATCAACGAAATTAATGGAGATACAACAATCGCACATCCATCTAAATAAATAGCTGGAATCTGGTAACATAACGATTTACCTCCCCCTGTAGGCATTAACACAACACTATCGTGATTATTTAACACTCGAGCAATAATTTCTTCCTGTAAAGGTCGAAAACTATCGTATCCGAAAACATTTTTTAAAATTGATTTTGGCATAAAGAATATATAGTATAAAAAAAATAATTATCTTTGAATAGATTTAATAAACGTTATTTTATAGATAATATTAAATTTTATTGCTATAATCTGCTAACTTATACGCGCCTGTAGCTCAGCTGGATAGAGCAACGGACTTCTAATCCGTAGGTCGGGGGTTCGACTCCCTCCGGGCGCACCATG
>CAXBWG010000241.1:0-1666 GCA_963979105.1 uncultured bacterium
TTGATCTTGAGGAGAAGCTAATCGATTTTGCTGGTGAAAATTCATTTTTTATTTCGATGTCTGGTCGTCGATTAATCTCTCAAAATGCTTCAATAGGTATTGCGGTTAATTTAAATAATAGTGGGGGAGGGTATATCTTAACTGATGAGGTTATAGAATGGTTGATGAAAAATACACAAGTAACCAAAGAGGTATTACAAAGCACTACCAACGAAATTGCATCGCCTTCAATTATCACCGAGCAATTTGTAGAGTTACTTGACGAAGCCTTAGCAACATCTTTTAGCTTAGCTGAATATGCTATTTTGGTTCAAGATTTAACAGAACTTAAATCAAAAAGTTTATTATTAATTTTTGTTGGTTCAGTTAAGCTTTACCATGACGCCCTTGCTCAACAGGCATCGGAAGCATTTTCACTATCGGGTATACAAGATATAATTTTAGACATTACATTTTGTAAATCTGAAGATGAATTGGTTAAAAAAGCTCTACTTGTTGGTCTTCGTTTTGATTTGCCCCAGATTGAAAAGCCCAGTGAACCCAAGGCGCCTGGAATGGATCCTACTAAACCACCCTTGTTGCGTTAATTATTTATGAGGATGATTACCAAGGTATTATTTTACCCGCCCAATCAAAAAACTTTCCACTATCCTGAGCATCAAGTGTTTTTGTTAAATTAATAATATCATTTGCTGCTTTTTGAGATGAAACCCTTGGGTGAGTAGTATAATTTTTGGTCATCTCAGTGTCTACTGTTCCTGGATGCACAGCTAGAAGACATGCATTTGGGTGTGTTCGTTTTATTTCAATGGCACTGGTCCTTAAAATTTGGTTCAAAGCCGCTTTTGCAGTTCTATAGCTTATCCAACCTCCTAGATGATTATCGGTAATTGAACCCACTCGTGCTGATAAAACAATCACATGACATGGACGATTTTTAGGTATCAGTTTATGTATGTGTTTTAAAACTAGTGCGGGCCCTAACGCATTTAACGAAAACTGTTTTAGCATAGCATCAGAGTTCAAACGTTTGATAGTTTTTTCTGGATCATCATTATTTATTTTCACACCTCCAGTTGCGACAATGATAACATCATAAATAGAAATTTCTTTTTCTAAATTTCTTGCTACGTTACTTTCGTTTGTTATATCAAAATTGTCTCTTGAACGTGTTAGAGTGTTTACTAATTCGTATAATGGGTTTTTGTTATAGGCATTCTGTAGAGCTGACCCAATTCCACCGGATGCTCCTATAATTAGTACATTTTTCATTTCTATCTTCTGATTGGTTCACTTCGTAACTTAGTTTTTTTTAACAACTAATCAAACATACCCTTTTATTTTGCAAAAAAAACTATTAACAACAATGCATGTTTAAAACTAATATTATAAAATTACAGCAAAATGATAGCAAATTGCTATTAGCTGAACTACTCCTTAGCAGCCTCTGAGCGTGCCTGGTCTGGGCGCGTACGCTCAGAGGTAACGTAAAAGCGCCTTCTTATAAATGAAATTAGCTAAGAGAAAAAAAATGAAACACATTAAACAACAAGATAATGTTTTAATATTTGATACTACTTTAAGGGATGGTGAGCAGAGCCCTGGGGCGACAATGAGCCATGCTGAAAAGTTAGAAATAGCAGAGCTTTTGGATGAAATGGGTGTG
>CAXBWG010000242.1:0-1663 GCA_963979105.1 uncultured bacterium
TAAATTATTATTTTTTTTAAAATAAGAATACAATAAATAAGGTAGTAGAATACTGTGGGTTATTATAGATCTATGACCCAACAAACCTTGCATGCCTTGGTCTATGTCAGGGAAAAATAATCCTATAAAATATCCAAAACTTAAAACTACTATGAATGCAAAATAGTTTAATTCTTTATTCATTATATTTTTAGGTTAATAAAGTACATTTCATATTTTTAATTATAATTCATCCTTATCTTTTTTAGTTCTTTCATCTAAATACTTTTGATAATTATTTGATGACTTAAATTTAGCGATCGCCATCCAATTAAATAAAAACGCTGCTATGTAATAATTAAATAAAGACCAAAATAAAGGATACACAAAAATATATCCAAGATTTTCTAGTCCCAATGTAAAATCTCCCGAAACATTGTTGTTAATGATTACTCTAAAAAAGAAAACTATAAATACCGAAATTATGTAGACAAATAAAATATCTATGTTTACATAATATTTTTCTAGAAACTTTGGTTTTCCAAGTAAATCAAGTATTCCAAATGCATTTAAATTTTTTTTCATATGCACATAATGTGCAATGTAAGAAATAATAAGTGTTATAAAAATTGTCTTTAAATCTAACATTCCTGCTACTACAAAAGTCAAATAGACTAGAAGCCCCGAATTATTTTCACCAAAAAGCTCTATGTTAGATAATTTAAGAAAAAGTGTGTAAATGATTGGGATTAAAAGACTCTGAAGTGTTATTTTTACAGCTCGATTCATGAAATATTTTTCATTAATATTGTTTCTTACTTTAGCATACCCCATAATTAATAGAGAGTCAGGGATGTATTGGGTGCTGTTTTAAAGATAGTTTTAATCCCTCTTGGGTAGAAACTTTGAGATTCTGTATTTATTGTTTATGTTTGCTTGAGTATGACTCTTCAGTTAAAAATTTCTGAAACCTCTTAGTTAATTTTTTTTCAAGATTTTTATCCCCAAACGTATTAGCGGTATCTGCCTGTGTCTGCAGAGCTAAAGATACCGAAGCATCTTCAAGCATTCCGATAATTTCATGAATTTTTTCTTTATCATTTGGAACTTTATAAATTTCCATCATATCTTCATAAAATTTTTTATTTAGACATGAAATATCTCCCTGACAATCGAGATAGCGTTCGTTATAAGTTTCGATTAATTTAGTACTTAGTATTGTATTTTTTTCAATTGTTTTTAATATTTGTTTTTTAAATATTAATAAATCCTCTATTTTAATTAAATTTTCTTCAACACAAAAACCAACTAAACATGTTATTTGATAGCCATATAAAGCATCTATGACATTAGGACTAAAATTCTCTAAATCAAATTTCCAATTTAAATTCATGGTTTCAAGAATCCTACGAATACCACCTATTACTTGCTCCTGTGCGGAATCTATACTAACCAAAAGTTTTTCAACTATTTCAGGAAACTTATCTGCTGTGACGGTTTTTTTTTTAAACAAACCAAACATACTTCCTCATGATACTAGATAAATAACGCCGTGTCTTTGATGTATTATGTTTGGTTTTTGAGACGAAATTGTCTGTAATTTTGTAGCTAGTAGTTAGAGATTTTTCATTTTTTAAACCCATTTGCACAATCAAAAATAGTAACCATATATCAATATATGCCA
>CAXBWG010000243.1:0-1588 GCA_963979105.1 uncultured bacterium
CAATGGCATATGTGTTTTCGAGTTCTTTAACCCAGTCATCTAGTGTTTCAGCATTCCAGGATACAAATTTACAGGTGTTAACTAGTTTAGGTTTATTACGTGAAATAATTACAACATCATAATTTCTTTTAATAAGCGATTTTGCAAGAGCTTGACCTATAAACCCACTTCCGCCAAATATAACAACTTTTTTCATAATATTTTATGTTCTTTAATTAAATATTATATAAAAAGCAAGTGTGTGTAAACATATTTGCATATATATTTTTTATAGGGTTAAACTAAAAAAAACCGAAAACTATTAGAAGAAAATGCAGTATAAAAAAAAAGATATCTTGCCAGATGAGTTTGCCATGAACTAATAATTTATGTGATGTTATTCTTTTATGATCTATTTCAAGTTTTGGATCACCTTTTTTTAAAAAAATTATAATTTTGTTTTCTATTAAATTTATAAACAAGTAAGACCGATATATTATATTAGTGTTTGCAAAATAGTAGCATTTTTATTAATTTTTTATTGAATAGATATTCATTAAAAATCAAAATTAGATTAATACAACCATGAAAATGATTTTTCAAAGATTTCCTTACCATTTTTTTCGATTATATTACCGTGAGTTAATATAATTCTATCAAAATCCCACGTTAATAGTTGATCTATAGAGTCTTTAAATTTGTTTTTATCAGATATAAAGGATTTAAAAATCCGAGTAGAGCAACATTTGTTATACGCCCCGTTTAGTTTTAAAAATAGTTTAGACCATAATTTGGTAGGGTAACAATTAAATAACAAGTCTGTAACGATTAATGTTTTAGATTCAGGATGTAAAAAAACGACTTCATTAGCGTTTGGCATCCCTTGAATTTGGAGTTGTTTAATAGGTGGGTGCCAAAGCTCATCGGCTGAATTGTTATTTAGTAAATTAAACGAACATTTTTTTTCTTTTTTTTCTATGCCGTTAACACCAAAAAGTGCACAGTTTGGAAAGTGTGAATGAAACGAATGAACGTGTAAATAATGAAATAAATTAGGGCTAATCGCCCACGTAACATCTCCCATTCCTGACAGAGCTTGCTTGGTTTTTGTATCGAGTAATATAGGAGAATGCACCCACAGTTTATCGTTATCACATTTAATAACGGTCATTCGATTTCCAATTTCAACACCTGCTAATTTAAAAGACGCACTAAAAGTAGTTAACGTTGAGCAAAACGTTTTTGTTTGTATCATGCGATTACATAGTAATAAATTAGGCTAAATGAATCAATATTTTTACTATTCTATTAAGACAAAATTAATCGGATATACTAATTTTACTTTAATGGCAGTTCCGTTTTGTATAAAAGGGTCAAAGCGTAATTTTTTTGCAGCCTCAATTGCGTTTTTTTCAAAATCATAACCAGGCTGAGAACAAAATGCGACAGAAACATGGGCAACACGACCCTTTTCATTAATAATCAACTCTAAAAATACGGAAGCTTCTATTCCTGCTTTTTGAGCAATCGACGGATATTTAGGAATTATGGGGTGAATAATTTTAGCATCTTGCGTGAGTTCAGTAATAGGCGTTACGGTTTGATCTTT
>CAXBWG010000244.1:0-1584 GCA_963979105.1 uncultured bacterium
CCTGCACGTGACTGATCGCTATTACCTTGATTAGACGAATACGCTCCCAAGGCACTACTTCCGTTATCGACAAACTCACCCGTTTCATTAACTATATCTAGCCCAAAAACAATATTATTTTGAGCATTGACAGCATATTTTGAATTTATAAAAACCTTATCTATATTACTTTTGTAACGAGCATTTCTACTAACAACATCGGATTGGGAATCTGGTGTATTGGTATAATCACGCTGTGTAATTGTTTTTGTATATCCTATTTTAAATAATACATTTGATTTTAGTTTCCAATCATACTGAATTGTTCCCAAATGTTGAGTTGTTTCATTCACATAGTTTTTATCATCTGTCGTTGAATTATCTAAATCTTGATGCAGGTTATTATAGGTATAAAATGTAGATAATTTAGAATTATTTATCAGCGGTTTATTTACTGAAAGTGCAATAGATTGCAAATTACGTTTATCTATTTCAGGCGTATTTACAAGTAACGAATCGGAGTTTTCTGTTTCATAGGTACTATTTAGAAAAATATTAAACTCGTTTATTTGAGTTGATAGCCCTCCATTTAATTTATAATTGGCACCTGCATATTCTGCATTAATAGAATTTACTGGGGTTGTTGTAGACGTAATAATATTTATAACACCTGCTTGGCTTGCAGCCCCATAAATTGTACCTTTTGCCCCAGATACAACTTCTATTTGATCTATAGTAGAAAATGCAATAGAGGCTATCATGGGCTGGCCATTTGTACTAATTGGGTCGTTTAATTCTATTCCATTTAACAAAATTTTTGTTGAGCCCGAATGCATACCTCTCATAAAAACAGTATCTAAACCTCCTGATTGAGATATCGAAACATTAGAAATTAGTCCTAATGCTTCTGTTACAGAGCTCACCCCTAACTTAGTTAACTCCTGCTTAGTAATAACCCGAATCGTGTTTCCCGTTTTATCCATTTGCGTTGGAAACTTTGTCGCAGTCACAACCATTGGGGCCACTAACAACGATTTTAGATCTTCATTTAAAGGTGTATCTACTAGGGTAGATCTAGACTTATTAATATATGTTTCAGCTGTAGAATTTACAGGTTTTTTTATTTGATCTGTAGTTGTTTTATTATTAGTAAAATTTAAATCTTGAGCATTTACACTATGACTAATCCATAATAAAAACACCATCAAACATAATGCATTTTTCATTGTTTTCCTCTTAATAATTTTCAATATATTTTTAAAACAAGTTTATTTCTAAACCAGTTTAAATAGTCGTTTTTTTAATTAATTAAAGCTGAGCTTAACACCTATAAAATAAAGTCATTATTTGGGCTCCTTTTAAATAGCTTTTTCCACGAAGTGAAAAGGATTAAAAAACAAAACTTACGATGGCATTCCGACTACATCTAGACTAGATTTTACGGTTGCGGGACAGCAGAGGTTTTCGCTCATTTTCCCATCCTTAGTTCATTCAAAAGAATGCTATTTTATAATTAAATACCTGTCAAGGTAGTTGATAATCTATAAAATAGTTTAAAAATAGCTTAAACTATAAAAATGGATTCAATACAAGATTTATTACACT
>CAXBWG010000245.1:0-1551 GCA_963979105.1 uncultured bacterium
TAATTATTGGTAGAGCGTGGTCTAAAACAAATCAAGCAAGCAACCAAAACACGTTAATTAATGTGGCAATTACCCCATTAGATTTACCAGCAGAATTGTTAACTTCTATTCAAGAACGCCAAAGTTCTTTAGAACAAGAAAACAAAGAACTCCGACAAATGATAGAAGCGATTCAAGCTCAGTTAAATTCAAACAATTAAGCTCGTTACTATGCTAATATATTGGCACATTTATAGTGCTAATATATTGCTCTATTAAAAAATATAAAATAGTTTAACATTAGATTTATCTTATACTAAAATCTAGTATCCAACGCATAAATCAGGTAAACTTAAATTAAAGATATGGGACTAAAAGAAGAGTGCGGTGTATTTGGTGTTTTTGATGTAGATGAAGCAGCTGTTTTATCTACTTTAGGCTTGCATTCACTGCAACATCGTGGCCAAGAAGGGGTAGGGATTGTTAGTTTCGATGGTAGCCAATTTCATAGTGTAAAAAAAGAAGGTCTTGTTGGCGATAATTTTAACGATGCTCAAACACTAGCTAAATTACCAGGCAGAAATGCAATAGGACATGTCCGTTATTCAACAACGGGCGATTCTAAATTAGAAAATATTCAACCTCTATTTGCAAATTTAGCATTAGGTGGGTTTGCCTGTGCACATAATGGTAATTTAACGAATACTAATAGTTTGAGAAAAGAACTTATTCAAACAGGTTCTATTTTTCAAACCACATCAGATACCGAAGTTATTTTGCAATTAGTAGCACGATCTAAAAAAGTTAAAATTGTAGATAAGTTACAAGATGCATTATCAAAAATTGAAGGTGCATACTCGTTGGTTATTATGACTAACAAAAAATTAATTGGTGTTAAAGACCCATTTGGAATCCGGCCCTTAGTATTAGGAGAAAAAGATGGGGGCTATGTACTCGCATCAGAAACCTGTGCCTTTGATATTATTGGGGCAAAATATATTCGCGATATCGAAAACGGCGAAATGGTTGTAATTACAAAATCCGGAATTCAAAGTATTAAACTACATCCAACACTTAAAGAAAGACCTTGTGTTTTTGAACGTATTTATTTTTCTAGACCTAGTAGTGTTATTAATGGCAAAACAGTGTATACCTACCGAAAAAATTTAGGAAAACAATTAGCTCAAGAAAATAAAATTAATGCAGATGTAATTGTGCCCATACCCGATTCTGGGGTACCTGCTGCAATTGGATATGCTCAAGAATCTCAAGTTCCGTTTGAACTAGGGATTATTCGGAATCATTATATTGGCAGAACCTTTATTGAACCCTCACAAAGTATTCGGCAATTTGGTGTAAAGTTAAAACATAGTGTAAATAAATCGGTTATCGAAGGGAAAAAAGTAGTATTAATAGACGATTCTATTGTACGAGGAACAACTGCAAATAAAGTTGTTAAAATGGTATTTGATGCAGGTGCAAGCGAGGTTCATTTAGGTATTTCGTCGCCTCCAATAAAGTATCCAGATTTTTATGGAATAGATACCCCTAAATTTAATGAATTAATGGCAG
>CAXBWG010000246.1:0-1542 GCA_963979105.1 uncultured bacterium
AAGTTTATTTATTATGTATAATAATTATATATAAAAGTTATATCTAATTAATATATCTATATATTATATCTAATTGAGGTATGTGTCAAACGCATAGCTAACACACAAGCTATGCACACCACACATGGCTAGAGCTGTTAGTTGAGAATGATTATCAATCGCATTTGGGGGGGGGTTCAAAAAAGCTAGTAAAATCAAGGCTTATTTAAAATAGTAAATATTTACTTTTTTGATTTGATTTAAAAACATTATTCCTATATAACAATAATTAAGACAGTTTAATTAAGCTGACGTGAAAAAACGTAAAATTAATTATTGATCGGAAAGTGATTAATACCTTTTAAAGATTTATTAATTAACTCCCTTGAAAAATGGCGATCTCTAATTCTAATTTGTAGTCACTAACTAGATAGGAAATACAATGACAAAAACAAATCTAAAAAGTGAAATACTTGAGAACATTAACAATATTGCTTTAGGTGTTAGAACTGACAGTAATGCAAGATTAAATCTTGCTGTTCAATTACAAAATGCTGAAAGTACTAAAGGCTTTGAGTTTTTGGTTGATATAAATGACGAGGACAGCAACGACAAAGATTATGTTGCTAAATTCCAAACGATACACCAATTAAACAAAATAGGAAAAAATGAGTTGAAATATTTAAGAGATACTTTTCAACAAAATTTCTTACAAGTTAAATGGAAATCAACTGACAAAGATAATAAGCCTAAGATTGACGCTTTAAGAGATGCAATAGCTTGTTATGTTCCAATGAGTATATGTTCAAAAACATTTGGGGAAATACTATTGAAAAAAGATAAAAATAGTTTTTTCACAGGTGCTAACAATTCAAAAATTAGAGTTAATGGTTCTTATGTTCACAAATATTGTGAGCCATTAAACAAAGACAATGTTAGTGAGGTCGCATTAACATTTGCTGAATTGTTAAGAGTTGCAAGGGGCTTTTATAAGGCTCAAGGGTTAAGTGGTGATGGTAGAAAGTCACCCTTTGATATTGCAATAGAACGAGCAACAAACTTAATATTTGATGATTATAATGCCATTAAGCCTTTTAATACGTCAAGTTCTAAGTCTAAGACTTTGATTAACTTTTTAACTGTTGAGTGTAATAAATGGTCATCAGCTTATAATGAAAATCAAGTCGAGTTAAAAAAAATAAGAAAAGCAAGTTAAATAATAATAACCCACGACTACAAATTAGAAACTATTAAGGCATTACTCAATTAATTTTGGGTAGTGCCTTTTTTTTTATCTTAACTAAAATTGGTTATCACTAAGGATAATTTAAGGCAAAAATTCCTTTTACCTCTCCCCGAAAACCCCGAGAACCACACCAAAAATAAACCAAAAAAATCTAGGGGAAATAATTTAATTTACACACTAGGGATAAACACTAGGGGGAGTGCGAGTGACCATAGGGGTACCTACTTATATACATACACGGTTATGCTAAAATACCCAGTTTCCCTGTAAACCACCCTGTGGCTACATTTAAGCACTCATTATTCTGTAAATCTCTG